>NZ_JBBMGF010000014.1:0-51538 GCF_037908325.1 Corynebacterium sp. KPL4035
CCCTAGCCACACACCAAACACACTGGAACCACACCTGGGCACAATACCTCGCACTACAACAACAAAGAACAAAAAGAAGAGTGCCGGAGGGCAGAGAGTCTCGTTAAAGTGGACTAATAGCGTAGCGAGGAGGCTGCACACATGAGCTCATTGGCTGATATCGTCTTGCCATCTTTTCGGAGTCGGACCCGATCCTTTCTCGATGAGGATCGGGCAGCTAGGCGCGCGCTGAAGATGCAAGATGGAATTTGCGTGCTCGATTTTGCCGTAGAGGACTCATCGGAGGACTCAGCCGAAGTATTCTCGATTGTGCAAGAGGCGCTGGAGATTGCCGTCGGTGTGATCGCTAACGCGGATGACTCACTTGGCATGCTGAGTGAGGTGGTTGAAGAGCTCATTGAGCTGCACGCAAAGAGCGCACAGCGAGCGAAGCCTGATCCGCTCGTGCTGGCGGAATGGTTTATCGCTTTCCATGAGACCACTGAGGTTGATTATTTCGAGCTCGACCCCGTTGCTTATTCAAAGGTCCTCGGAGAAGATGGACTGGCTCGTGTCCGAGCTTGGGCGGAAAACGCAGATGCTTTCCGACGCAAGTATATGGAGAAGCGTTTTGCGGTTTTAGATCAGAACGTCGAAGCAATCGTCCGTACACACTTGGCTGAGGACGGCTACGTGGTCTTTTTCGAAGGGTTAGCTAGAGCCTTGGAAGAAATCGGTGAGTATGATGCCGCGTGGGAGTACGCGAAGCGTGGAACCGAATCTGGTTCAGACTGGCAAGCGCGGTCCTGCGGACAATACTGGGTGGATTTAGCGAGGAAATGGTATCCCGAGCGCGAGGAGGACGTCGCAAAGCAGGTGCTTAGTACGTGGCCATTCCTTGAAGCAGTGCTGTATCCAGAAAGGCTTTTGGAGCTCTAGAGAACCAGCAGGTCGAACTTAGTAGCCTTCACGTCGGAAAGGCGCTTGCGGGCGCGCTCGAGGCGCTGCCACTGGTCTTGGGGGATGGATTTGCGAGCGATGGTGACGGTCTCGGCGTCGGGGGTGCCCCAAGCGATGGGCATCGGGGTGATTTGCTGCCAGTGGTTGTTGTCCGCGCGGCCAGAAACAGCCGCAACGGGAACCTTGGTGCCTACGGTCCGTTGGGTGCCGGGGATGGCGGTCACAGTGCGCAGGCACGCAGCCCAGCGGGGAGGCAAGGAGGGATCCACGTTGGTATTAACCAATGCGAGCAAGACCATATCGCGCTCATTTACTTCGGCGATGACGGCCGGAGCAAGGGGATAGGAGTCATAGAGTTGCTGGGCGGTGCCAACTTTACGAGCGGCGGCAAAGCCGACGATGGCCACCATGATTCCGAATAGAATCATGCCCAGGCCGATAGTGATGCCCCAGGAAAATCCCCACCAGATGGCCGCGCCGCCGATGATGAGCAGGATGCCCAGCACGAGGCCGGAGAGGCGAAGGCGGTTGGAATCACGCAAGAGCTCATTATTGGCCTTGGCAAAGGACTCGTCTACGTCGAACTTGAAGATTTTCATTGTTCTAAGTCTAGTGCGTCGATAAGCCGGTAGGCATATCCCTGCTCGGCGAGGAAACGCTGGCGGTGCACGGCGTAGTCAGCATCGAGGCTATCGCGGGTGACCAGCGAATAAAAGAGCGCCTCTTCTTCCTTGGGGCGGAGTAGCCGGCCAAGGCGCTGAGCCTCTTCCTGGCGGGAACCGAAGGTGCCGGAGACCTGGATGGCTAGGGCGGCTTCGGGGAGATCGATGGAGAAATTGGCGACCTTGGACACCACCAGAACGGGAAGGCTGCCATCCCGGAATTGCTGGAAGAGGCGTTCGCGCTTAGCAGTGGAGGTGGAGCCATCGATTACGGGGGCGTCGAGATGCGCGCCAAGTTCTTTGAGCTGGTCGACGTAGCCGCCGATGATAAGCGCCTGCTGCGGGTGGCGGGCCAGGATTTTGTCGACCGCGCGTAGCTTGGCGGCAGCCTGGGCAGCGATGCGGTAGCGGTCGCGAGGTTGGGCGGTGGCATAGAGCATGCGCTCCTCGGCGTCCATGTCTACGCGGACCTCGATGCACTCGGCGGTGGCGATATAGCCGGCCATCTCGAGCTCTTTCCATGGGGCGTCGTAGCGCTTAGGTCCGATGAGGGAAAAGACGTCGCCCTCGCGGCCGTCCTCGCGCACGAGGGTGGCGGTGAGCCCTAGTCGACGCCGCGATTGGAGGTCCGAAGTCATGCGAAATACCGGCGCGGGAAGCAGGTGGACCTCGTCATAGATGATGAGGCCCCAATCGCGGGAGTCGAAGAGCTCGAGGGCGCGGTATTCGCCTTTGGTTTTGCGCGTGACTACCTGGTAGGTGGCAATGGTGATCGGCTTGATTTCCTTCTTTTCGCCGGAGTATTCGCCGATTTCATTTTCCGTCAACGTGGTGCGGCGCAGGAGCTCGTCGCGCCATTGGCGGCCGGCGACGGTATTGGTGACCAAGATGAGCGTGGTGGATTCTGCTTTGGCCATGGCCGCCGCACCGACGATGGTTTTGCCAGCACCGCAGGGAAGTACTACGACGCCGGAGCCGCCGGACCAGAAGGCCTCGGTGGCGTACTGCTGATAATCGCGCAGCTGCCAGCCGTCATGATTGAGGGCGATGGGGTGGGACTCGCCATCGACATAACCTGCGAGATCTGCTGCCGGCCAGCCTGCCTTGAGGAGGGCTTGCTTGAGGCGGCCGCGCTCAGAGGGCGGGACGGCGATGGAATGCTCGTCGATGCGAGCACCAAGGAGCTTTCCGGTTGCGCCACGGGAGAGTTCTTCCAGGATAGGTGGCTCTTCGGACTCGAGAATGAGGCCGTGCGCCGGGTGGGCGTGCAGGCGGACGCGGCCGTAGCGGGACATGGTCTCGGCGACGTCGATAAGCAGGGCTTGGGGGACCGGAAAACGCGAGTAGTTTTCTAGGACGTCGACGACCTGCTCGGCGTCGTGGCCGGCAGCGCGGGCATTCCACAGCGCGAGCGGCGTGATGCGGTAGGTGTGCACGTGCTCGGGGGCGCGCTCCAGCTCCGCAAAGGGAGCGAGCGCGGCGCGGGCCTCGGCGGCTTGGGCGTGATCCACCTCGAGCAAGACGGTCTTATCCGACTGCACAATTAATGGTCCATTCATGGCTCCAGCGTAACGGAGGTGATCCGGTGCAAGGGAAATCGGATAGTGGAGCCGTCGGATGCGCGGGCGTCGATTTGCCCACCCGCGACCGTCAGCGGGGTAACGGTGCGGTGCTTTTCGTTGCCGTTCTTATCCGCATAGCCAATGGTGATCGGCCGGGCAGTGCGTGCGGCTGCGTGGACTATATCGAGGCTGGGAGCGGAAGGCGCGGAGTCATCGCGCAGGTTGCGCATAGCTTTCGCAATGTCCGGGGAAGCGGTGGCTCGACGGGCGGTGGGGGTCGGTAGCGTTGCAGGTTCGGGTGCGACGGTGAGGCTCGCGCCGTTGTGGTCCTCGGCCGCGGGAGAAAGACCGTGATCGCGCAGCCGCTCCAGCAGGTCGTGTACCGGCAGTTGAGAAATAGCGACGGTGGGCGCGAGCAGTCGCAAAGGCGCGGCCTTGAGCGCGATCTGGAGGAGAGCTGGGTCCTCGCTGCGCAGGTAGGACAGTGCCGGGCCGGAGCGCAGGGTGCCATGGCGCTTGGCGACGTCCCCGATATGGAACTCCAGCGTCTGCGGCACCTCTCCATGTGCCGCGAAAAAGGCGTGGATTTCCTCCCCGGTCATCCCGCGATCAAGGCCGCGGCGCAAAGAAGCGTCCGAGATGCGGTAGACACTGGCCAAGCCGGGGGATTCAAGGTCCGCGACGGATTCGAGCCGTTGGTGTGTTTCTGGATCGAGCGGGCCAGGAACCAATACGGTCATATCTGCCTGGATTAAGAAATAGTCAACCGTATCTGGGGTCAGGCGGGCGGCGGCCTCGGGGCCCTCGATAAGCACGCTGGTGGGGCGCTCGAGGGCGATTGCGCCGATCCACTCGGCTTCCGCGCGGAGATCGGCGATGGTCTCGTCCGCGGTATGCGTGGCAAAGAGTGGGAAGTGGAAGCGGAGGGCTTCTTCGAAGGTGGGTTTCGCCCCGCGCAGATAGACCTGCAGGACTTTTTCCCTAAAACTTGGCAGGCGGTCATTGGTGTGCGCCAGTGTGCGGCCTTCGCTGGTCCACGTGGAGGTCGTCCATGACTCGAGTAGGAGCTGCCATTTTTCGGCGAGGTTCGCATCGAGCCAGGTTTGGGCGAGTTCTGTCGGGGCGAGGAAATTGCCCTCCATGTTTTTCGGCTCGCCGCGGCTTAGTAGGCGGGCGCTCATGCCCAGGCCGATGAGGCGGCGCAGCTCCTCCTCGCCAATGTTAAGGGACTTGCTCAAATTGGTGAGCTGGCGAACGCCGACGGTCTTGTCTTTGAGGAGTTCTATCGGCCGTGCGCCTAGGGAGTCAATGACACGCTGCATTCCGCGCACGACGGATAACCCGGCTGCAGTGCCAGCATCATCGGCCTTGGAATCAGGAGCGGGGGATTCGGTGATTCCCTCCACTGGGATAGGCGCGGTGGCTTTGCCGTTCAGCGCAAGGTGCACGGCGCGTGGCAGGCGGACGGTGGTTGAGTCAACGCGGTGGAGCAGCTGCTTGGCGATGAGCCGCGGGATAGGCCGCGTCGGATCCGCATCAACGGCTGCGTCCCGCGTGGTGCCGAGGCCATTGGACCGGGACAGGGTCTCGAGGACCTTGCGCTCTTCAGCTGGCAGTTCGGCGATGTCTTCCGGGCTTACTCGGATTTGTTCGAGGAGGGACCAGCCCGTAGGTAAGGCAGGCATGACCTCAGGCGGAATGAGGACGTTGCCGTACGCTAGTCCGCGCTCCTTGAGCTGGCGGGTGATCTCTGGATGCAGGTCTTCTACCTCCTCGAGCTCTCCACCACGGCGCGCGATGTCC
The DNA here is from genome assembly GCF_037908325.1 of Corynebacterium sp. KPL4035. Taxonomy (NCBI): domain Bacteria; kingdom Bacillati; phylum Actinomycetota; class Actinomycetes; order Mycobacteriales; family Corynebacteriaceae; genus Corynebacterium; species Corynebacterium sp. KPL4035. Next base: position 4,967 of record NZ_JBBMGF010000014.1, read on the forward strand.
TCGATTTCCGCGAGCAGCTCCGCAGAACAGTCCATAAGGGCTCGCGCGATAGAGGTGCGCAAAAGTAGCCGAGTGGCAAGAGCGGCGATACTTGGGGGTAGTGGATTGAGCACATCCGGTCGGTTGCGGAGGACTGTTGCCAGCTCTTCTTCGTCAAGGGAGGCAAGCCACGTGCGGAAATGCGGAAGATGGGAAGACTGAGTCATGATGACTTCCCAGTTTAGCTATCGATTGAGTTACGTTTTTGCGCAAGGTTTGAAATAATAGGGACTATGTCGAATGAAAAGAAGGGTCACGTTTCCCCGGCTTGGCCGAAGAACGAAAATCGCGAGCACGCAATCACGGAAATCTCTGCGCCTTTTGCCGGTGCATCCAGCCCCTACGGCGATGATCTGATTTTGCCGATGCCGGCAGAGAAGCTGAACTACGTTCACCCTTATACTCGCATCAACCGCTAAAGCACTCCCCCGCCTCGGTGCGGGGGAAGTTTTGTATCTAGCGTTCCCTCACGCAGAAAAGGCCCCTTGCATGAGCAAGGGGCCTTTCTTCGCTGTGTCTTAGCGGGTGATGTTCTCAATCATCTGCGCAATCGGGTCGATGACGTTGCGGTTGGCAGAGTAGAAGTTGTTGAAGTCGTGGCGGTTAGCTTTGTACAGCTCGGTGAACTGCGGAGGCAGAGCCAGGCCGTAGGAGTTAGCGGCGTTCTTGATGGTGTTGTACAGGGCATCAACGGCCAGTTCGTCGGACTTCTGGGCAGCAGCCTGCTTAACCGGAGCCGGTGCCTGGGTCGGAGCCTTAGGTGCAGCGGACGGAGCGGTGCGCTGGGTAGGAGCGGAGTTCAGGCCAAGGGAAGCGGAGCAAACCGGCCATGCGCCCCAGCCCTGGGAAGCAAGTACGCGCTCAGCAACAACGATCTGCTGCTCGCGGGAAGCCTGGTCAGCGGTAGCTGCGAACTCGCCGCCGCCATTAGCCTGCCAGGTCTGCTGGTTGAACTGCAGTCCGCCGTAGAAGCCGTTGCCGGTGTTGATGTGCCAGTTGCCGCCGGCCTCGCACTGTGCCAGGCGGTCCCAGTCGGAATCTGGGGCAGCAGATGCGGTTGGTGCCATGATGGCAGCAGCGGCGCCGAAGGCGACGGTGCCGGCGGTGAACTTAGCGGCCATACGGTTCTTAGCGGAGTGGCGTCCCATGTAGTTAGTCCTCTCTGTGTGCCCGCATTAAGTGCAAAGAATATGTACCAAAAAGAAAGGGCGGGCGAGGGCAACTTTCTTAACGGCTCTTAAATGTCTGGGGGACAGCGTAGCGGTTTATAACGAAAGTGTCACGTTATGGACACTAAATGGGAAAGGAATGGGGCGAATGTGGCGCGTGCGAGGACATTTGTGCAGGTGAATGGCAATATGTGATCTGTGGCACATGGCAGAGGTGTGTCGCGTTAGCGTGCGCGACTTCTGTTGTTTTGACCAGGCAGCTAAAATAAAGATTTTCCCCTAGAGAAGAGGTGGGTACCTATGCCTATTGGCAAAGTGAAGTGGTATGACGCCGAGAAAGGTTTCGGTTTCGTCAGCAACCCGGGCGATGAAGACGTCTATGTCGGCCGCAACGTGTTGCCTAAGGGAGTAGAGGAACTGTTCCCAGGCCAGCGCATCGATTTCGATTTCGCGGCTGGGCGCCGCGGCCCGCAGGCGCTGCGCGTCAAGGTACTGGATAAGCCGCGTCGTCGCACGCCGGCCCGCAAGCCCGAGGAACTCGGCAGCATGGTCTCTGATGTGATGACTTTGCTGGAGTCACAGATTCAGCCGGTGCTCAATTCCGGCCGCTACCCGGAGCGCAAGACCGGCCGCCAGGTAGCAGAAATCCTTCGCGCAATTGCGAAGGATTTGGATAGCTAGTTAGAAGCCTTCGTGGATTCCTCCGCGGAGGCTTCTCGTTCTTTATCGGTCATCGTGGTGAGCGACCACACGGTGGCCAAGGGGGTTTCGTCACCATTGTCATCGGTGCCGATCATCATGGAGGAAATCTCTACCACCTTGAGGCGGGGGCGCTTGCCGGTGGAGGCCTTGATGGGCTCTACGGAGCCGGGGATTGATACCTCAGTAGTCTCGTTCGCGCCGTGTGCGGTTTCATCATTGGCGGCGGGGTCATCGTAGATGGAAAGAATCTTCCACTCGTGATCAGAAATCTCTTCGGGGATATCCAACTTGAGGGTGTCGTCTTCTCCCACGGTGAGGTTCGGGACCTCGCCCTCCGGGCAATCGGCGCCGGGCTCGCACGCGATATAGGGGCTGACCTCGAGGGAATTATCGCCCACGGTGGCGGTCACCTTGATGTCGCGCGGATCTGGGCCCGGACGTTGGTTCCACCAGTTCTGGAAGATCACTACGGCGGCGACGATGACTGCCACGACCACGATGAGGGCCAAGATCTGCAGCAGCGACTTTTTCCTTGCTTCCTTACGGGTTGCCATGGGCCTTTACCTTACTCGAACGTGGAAGAGTTCTTTCCACCGCTTGCCGGTAAGCCAGAACTCATCGTCTTTGATGTGCGCGATGCCGTTGAGAACGTCATCGGGGTCGGTATAGCGGGATTTATCTATGGCGTCGGTGGAAATGACGGCGGTCACGCGGCCGGTGGAAGGATCGATGCGGTAGATATTGTCATCCATCCACACATTGGCATAGACGGAATCGCCCACGCACTCCAGCTCATTAATGTCCTCGAGGGGTTTTCCTTCCAGGCTGACGTCGGTGGTCGAGCGCTCCGCAAAAGTTTCCGGATCCATATGCCGCAGGGTAGCGGAGCCATCGGACATGAGAAGATCCTCGCCGTTATTACACAGCCCCCACCCTTCACCGGTGTAGGCGGCGGTATCGACCTGGCGCAGGTCCTGGTCGTATTTCAGGGCCTGGCCGGACTTCCAGGTTAGCTGCCAGATGGAATCCCCGGCCTGGGTGATGCCCTCGCCAAAGTAACGGCTATCCAGGCGCGTTTCGGATACGGTTTCGCCGGTTTCGGGGGAGAAGCGTTCCAGGCGGGATTCGCCCCATTGGCCGGTGCCAAGGAGCAGATTGCCGTCCGGATCGGTTTCGAGGCCTTGAGTAAAGGAATTGGCCGGCAGGGAAGCGGTGCCTAAGACCTCCACGGAGAGGTGCTCAACTTCGGGTTCTGCAGGGGTAGATGAACAGGCAACGAGGGTGCAGGGCAAGAGAATGCAGGCGGCGCGGGAAAGAAACGACATGCACCATATGTACCACCGTGTACGCCCCATAATGAATAATGAGGGGCGTGAGTAAGCGAAAAGCAAATCCGTTGATCGATTCCCGCGCCGTGCGCATTGCGCGCGAGGCGCTGGATGAGGTGGGGGAAGGGGGCGTCGGCAAGCATATCGGCGTCGCTGGGATGGGCCGAAACGTTGCTACCCACCGATTTGAAGCAGAGATGCCTGGCTACCCCGGCTGGGAATGGCAGGCGGTGCTCGCCTGTGCGGAGGGATCGCGCTACGTCACCGTCAATGAAGTGGCGCTGGTGCCGGGCGGGGAGGCTCTGCAGCCGCCGGAATGGGTGCCCTATGAGGATCGCGTGCGGCCGGGCGACCTTGGGCCGGGTGATTTGATGCCACCGGCCGTAGATGATTCCCGCCTGGACGGCGACAAACTTTCCAAGTCCGGCTTGGACGACGCCAAGAAGCGCTGGCGCACCGAGCGTGGCCCGAATACGGATATGGCGGCCAAGGCGCGCCTGCAATGCCGCACCTGTGCGTTTTATGTAGAGCTGATGGAAAACTACGGCGTCTGTGCCAATGAGTATTCCGCGGACGGACGGGTAGTGCACTCGCGTTATGGTTGTGGCGCGCATTCGCAGACACGGGTGCGGGAAGAAAAGAACCCCGAAGTTGCCTTCGATGATGAAAAACCCATCTTCCAGGATTTTGATTTCGAGGATTAAGGCAGCACACTTATGGCGTAAGACTCGCTGTACGTGAAAGGCGCAGGCGTTGAAAGCCACTCTCGATCGCTACTTCCATATCTCTGAACGTGGTTCCTCCATTGGAACCGAGCTACGCGCGGGAACGGTCTCGTTCTTCGCCATGGCCTATATCATTCTCTTGAATCCGCTGATCCTCGGCACCACCGAGGACGCAGATGGCTACGCGCTGGGCGTGCCGCAGGTTGCTGCCGCCACCGCGCTGGTCGCGGGCGTAATGTCTATCCTCTTCGGCGCGATTGCCAAATACCCCTTCGCCATGGCCGCCGGCCTGGGCATGAATACCTTCGTGGGCGTGAGCATGGTCGCCACCAGCGGGCTGACCTGGCAAGAATCGATGGGCCTGGTGGTTATCGAGGGCATCATCATCGTTCTGCTGGCCAATTCCGGTTTCCGCACCGCCGTCTTCGACGCCATCCCGCAGTCCATGAAGGCGGCGATGGGCGTAGGCATCGGCATGTTCATCGCCATGATCGGCCTTGTGGACGGTGGTTTTGTTACCCGCGTGCCGGACGCTGCGCATACCACCGTGCCGGTGGGCTTGGGCATTAATGGATCGATTTCCACTTGGCCGGCGCTGGTCTTTGTCATCGGCCTTATTATCTGTTCCTTCATGGTCATCCGGAACGTGCCGGGCGGGCTTTTTATCGCCATCGTGCTCACCACCATCATCGCTTTTATCGTGCAGGCATTTACCGGCTCCGAGGATTGGGGCATGGCCGCGCCCGTCAAACCAGAAGCGCTCGGTGGGATTCCGGACCTATCCATTGTGGGCGATGTGAACCTGGTAGGCGCCTTTACCAAGATCGGCGTGGTTTCCACCGTCTTGCTCATTTTTACCCTGCTGCTTACCAACTTCTTTGATGCGATGGGCACCATGACCGGCCTAGGCAAGCAAGGCAAGCTTGTCGACGCCGACGGCAACCTCCCCGATATGAAAAAGGCCCTCGTCGTAGAGGGCTTTGGCGCAGTGGCCGGTGGCTTAGGCTCTGCTTCTTCCAATACCGTCTTCGCGGATTCCTCCGCCGGCATTGCCGATGGTGCCCGCACCGGCCTGGCCAACCTGATGACCGGCCTGTTGTTCCTCGCCGCGATGTTTTTGACCCCGCTTTATGAGATCGTGCCTATCGAGGCCGCCTCCCCAGTGCTGGTCATCGTCGGCGTGATGATGGCCGCGCAGCTGACCGAGATCCGCTGGACCAAGATGGAAATCGCCATTCCGGCCTTCCTGACCATCGTGACCATGCCCTTTACCTATTCCATTGCCAACGGTATTGGCGTGGGCTTTATCTCCTTCGCGCTCATGTCCACCTTTGCCGGTAAAGCCAAGGAGGTGCACTGGATCATGTGGCTCTTGGCCGGCCTCTTCGTGATTTTCTTTGGCATGGATCCGATTTCCAATGCTATCGGCTAGCCTAAAGGCATGCTGATTACTGACCCCGCAGACCCTCGCCTGGACGATATTCGGAACCTCAACAAATCCGATAAATCCGGCGAGGGTCTCGTCATTGCAGAGGGCCCGCTGGTGGTCTCCCGGCTGGCCGAATCCCGGTTCCCCATGCGTTGCTTGGTGGGCTTTCCTAAGAAGCTGGAAGCATACGTTTCCGAGTATGGCGAGCCTGAGTGCCCCATCTACGAGGTCTCCCGCGAGACCCTCGCAGAGGTAGCGGGCTTTGATATGCACCGCGGGCTTGTCGCCGCCGCGGACCGCGCCCCAGAGCCGGATCTGGGAGAGATTTTGAAGACCGCGAAAACCATCGCAGTGCTGGAGGGCGTGGGCGATCACGAGAATATTGGCGCAATCTTCCGCCACGCCGCCGGCATGGGGGTGGAAGCGGTGCTGCTCGGCTCAGGGGCCGCAGATCCGCTCTATCGACGCTCGGTGCGCGTATCCATGGGGCACGTGCTGCGCTTGCCCTTTGCCCATTTGGAAGGCGGGTTCACCACGTGGCAGCGTTCCTTGCAGGCGCTTGCCGACGCCTCCTTCACCCTCATTTCCTTAACCCCCAACCCCCACGCGGTGCATTTGGCCGAGGCCATGCATGGCTTGGATAAGGTGGCCATGCTCGTCGGTGCGGAAGGCCCTGGCCTTACCGAACACGCAATGAAGGCCACCGACGTGCGCGCACGCATACCGATGGCCCCTGGTACGGATTCCCTCAATGTGGCGACGGCCGCCGCCATTTCCTTTTATGAACGCCAGCGCTCCTTGAGCGACCTAAACGTCTGAGCGCCCCAATTGCCGATGAGGGAGCCCAGATGCTTCGCAGTGGAGATGATCTCCTCGCCAGTGGATTCCGGCTCGGCGCTGTGGTCCTCGTAATCGTCATAATCGTTCAGACCCAGCTTATTGGCCGACTGCGCAGCTAGCTCGCCCACGGTCCGCTTCGGCTTCGGCGGGTCGATCTTCGGCTCTGGGCGGCCGTCAACCGCGTAGCCTACGACGTCCAGATCCGGGCCATCGTGTCCTACCTCGATGCCGAGCCAGTACTCCTGGGCCGCCTCCATGATGCCCTGCGGCTCGAAGGGCAGGGAAATGCCACCGATCGGTTCGTACTTTTCTCCTGCCCAGTAGGGCGCCTCGAAAGGCTCTGGCAGGCCGGTGTCTTCATAAAGGTGCTCGCGCGTAGCGCACAGGCAGCGCTTGAGCTGGCCGCCTTCCCACAGGGCGAAGCCGGCATAGCCTTCCTTTTCATTACTCGCCAGCGCAATGACGCGCTGGGCGGGGACCGCATTGAGTAGGGTTTCCGGCAGCTGAGAGAGGAGGACGGAGTCACCTTGGCACACCGTCTGTACCACGGTGATGCCGGGGTAGCCGCCGATGTAGTACTCATGTGGATCCGTCTGCGCGGAGCGGTTAAGCGGGAATTGCCCAATCGGGGTGACCGGGAAGGTTGGGTCTAATTGGGCGAGGAATTTTCGCCCAAAGCCGCGATCCGCCTTGGGCTCGGTCTTTAGCACCTCTTCTGCGTTGGGCTTAGAGATGTACCAGAGAGTGAGTACTGCGTGAGAGATGTCCACGATTAGTCCCTAGGGCGCTTGGTATTGGAGCGAACGCCGAGGAGTACGTCCTCCCAATGCGGAGTGACGGCCTTGCGGCGGCGCTTGGCGGGCTTTTCTTCCGGGGAGGGGTTCTGTAGGAACTCCTCTTCCTCGGGCTCTTCCGGCGGGGTGGTTGGCGCAGTGAGGTCAGTGACGTTGCTGGGCTGATCGCCGTCGATAGCTTCGTCGTAGCGGCCACTGCCCAACGAGGTCAGCGAGCGCACCGGCTGTACGAAGTCCGGGTCCGTTAGGTCTGCGGCCACCGAGTTGCGGGCCTCCACCGTGGCGGGCGAGGACATGGACTGCTTGAAGTACCACTCGGCTTCGTTCTCGGACAGGCCGGCCTTCCACGTCACGCGCACGATCCAGGCCTCGCCCTGGTGGCGGTAGGCGTCCCAGGTGGACTCGGACAGTGAGTGTCCGCGAGCGGCAAAGGCGGTAGCAAGAACCTCCCACAGGGTGAGCTTGGCTGGGCCGTCCTCGCGTACCGGGTGAGCCTGCTTGGCAATCTCCGCGATGCGGTTGCGCTCCAGCATGACCGGGTAGGCGAAGGGTTCAATGCGGGACTCGGGCACGCCCATTTCTTCCGCCACTTCCGCCGCGGAGGCACCGGCGCGGATACGGTTTTGAATCTCCGCCGGGCGAATCTTTGCCTCTTCAACCGGCTCCGGTTTGGCGGGCTTGGCAAGGCTGATGGCGGGAGCCGCCGGCTCTTCTTCCGGGGTTTCCTGCTGCTCACCCTGCAGGACCTCGCGCAGTTCATCGGTGATGGAGAGGAAAAACTCTTCGCCGTCTTCGGTGCGCAGCACCAAAGAGGTTTCAGTCGATTCGCTGTCAACTGGGAACAGCTCGCGCATAATAGGGCGCTCCTTTTGCCTATCGACGGCGGACAATTCTGTGATGCATTCAACTATAACGTGAAAAGCCCCACGGCCTGCGAGGCGGCGGGGCATGTTGAGTGAGTGATGCGTTACTTTGCATCCAAGACGTAGTCAATGCACTGGGTGAGCTTAGCGATATCCTCCGGATCAATGGCGGGGAACATGCCGATGCGCAGTTGGTTGCGGCCCAGCTTGCGGTACGGTTCCACGTCCACGATGCCGTTGGCGCGCAGGGTGGCGGCGAGCGCTGCGGCATCGACGGAGGCTGCAAAGTCGATAGTGCCCACCACGAGCGAACGAGAAGCAGGATGTGCGACGAATGGAGTGGCCTCCGGGCGAGATTCGGCCCAGCGATACAGGGTGGTAGAGGATTGCGTGGTGCGCTTTACCATGTCGTCCAAGCCTCCGTTCTCATTCATCCACTGGATTTGGTTATCCAGCATGAGCAGGGTGGCAATCGCCGGGGTGTTATAAGTCTGGTTCTTGCGCGAGTTATCCACTGCTGTTTGAAGGTTGAGGAAGTTAGGGATATAGCGCTCAGAGGCGTTGATCCTTTCAATCCGCTCTAGGGCGGCGGGGGACATGGCGGCTAGCCACAGGCCGCCGTCAGAGGCAAAGCATTTCTGCGGCGAGAAGTAGTAGACGTCCGTGTCGGCGATATTTACGGGCAGGCCGCCTGCACCAGAGGTGGCGTCTACAACCACTAATTGTTGGTCGTTGCGCGGGTGTGGGCGGGTGACCTCTGCCATCGCACCGGTGGAGGTTTCATTATGCGCCCAAGCAACCACGTCCGCCTCCGCGGAGAGATCGCCTACGTCGGGCACGGTGCCCGCGGGAGCCTCCACGATGGACGGGGCATCAAGCCAAGGGGCACCCGCGGCAGACTTTGCAAACTTAGTGGAAAACTCGCCAAAGGTAAGGTGCGCGGAGTGGCGTTCAATGAGTCCGAAAGTGGCGGCATCCCAGAAAGCGGTGGCGCCGCCCACAGAGAGGACAATTTCGTAGCCTTCTGGCAACGAGAAGAGAGTGCTTAATCCTTCCCGTACCGAACCTACGAGGTTTTTGACCGCAGGCTTGCGATGGGAGGTGCCCATAACCTCGGGGTCTATGGCCGCAAGTTGGTCGGGACGAATCTTGGAGGGGCCGCAACCAAAGCGGCCGTCGGCAGGCAGGAGATGGGCGGGCAGCGAAAGTTCTGGAGTGCTCATGAGTGTCAGTGTAGGACAGTTCCGGTCGAACGGCAGTTATTTTAGTCGACCGAAACTTGTAGGCGGCGTCACAAAGTTTGCTAGACTGTGAAGAGCTATCCAACTAGCTTCTTTAAGTTAGTGCCTAATAATGACTCTCACAAAGAGAAAGGAACTTCCGTGGCTTCTGAAGACAACAAAGTAGTGCTCCAGTACCCAGGCGGCGAGTACGAGATGGACATCAAGCAGTCCACCGAGGGTGACTCCGGCTTTGACATCTCCAAGCTCCGTAACGAAACCGGACTTGTTACCTTCGACCCTGGTTACACCTCCACCGGTTCCACCGAGTCCAAGATCACCTTCATTAATGGTGAAGAGGGCATCCTGCGCCACCGTGGCTACGACATTGCAGACCTTGCAGAAAATGCTTCCTTCAACGAAGTTTCTTACCTCCTGATCAAGGGTCACCTGCCCAACGAGGAAGAGCTCAGCCACTTTAATAAGGAAATTCGCCACCACACCCTGCTGGATGAGGATTTCAAGGCCGCGTTCAACATCTTCCCGCGCAACGCACACCCGATGGCGGTGCTAGCTTCCTCCCTTAACATTCTCTCCGCTTACTACCAGGACCAGCTCAACCCGCTGGACCCAGAGCAGCTGGATAAGGCAACCGTTCGCCTGCTGGCTAAGGTGCCAATGCTGGCCGCCTATGCCTACCGAGCTTCCCAGGGTAAGCCTTATATGTACCCGGATAATAGCCTGAACGCCCGCGAGAACTTCTTGCGCATGATGTTTGGCTACCCAACCGAGGAATACGAGGTTGACCCGGTCGTAGCTAAGGCCCTGGATAAGCTACTCATTCTGCACGCTGACCACGAGCAGAACTGCTCTACTTCCACCGTGCGCATGATTGGTTCCGCGCAGGCGAACATGTTCGTCTCTATTGCTGGCGGCATTAACGCTCTGTCCGGCCCACTGCACGGTGGTGCAAACCAAGCCGTTCTGGAGATGTTGGAAGATATCCAGAACAACCACGATGGTGACGCTACCGACTTCATGAACCGCGTGAAGAATAAGGAAAAGGGCGTTCGCCTCATGGGCTTCGGCCACCGCGTGTACAAGAACTACGACCCACGCGCTGCCATCGTCAAGGAGACCGCACACGAGATCATCGATCACTTGGGTGGCGACCCGATGCTGGATCTGGCCATGAAGCTGGAAGAGATTGCGCTGAACGATGACTACTTTGTCTCCCGCAAGCTCTACCCGAACGTGGACTTCTACACCGGCCTGATCTACCGCGCCATGGGCTTCCCGACGGACTTCTTCACCGTCCTCTTTGCTATCGGCCGCCTGCCGGGCTGGATTGCTCAGTACCGCGAGCAGCTGGAGATCAACACCAAGATCAACCGTCCGCGCCAGATCTACACCGGCGAGTCCCTGCGTAAGGTTACCCCACGTAACGAGCGCTAAAGCGCCCCGCGGGTTCGCCGAATTAAGCCGAATCGGGTGGTAGCACCTATAATAGGTGCAGCTCGGTTCGGTTTTTAATGCGACCGCACGAACAAACTAGATTTCCCAAGGAGAATAATCCCCATGGATAAGCCTGTTATTGAAGCCCAGTCTGGCCCAGCGCCGACGGACCTTGTCGTAGAAGACATCGTCGTCGGCGACGGTGCTGAGGCACAGCCTGGTGCCGTAGTGGAGGTCCACTACGTCGGCGCTGAATACGAGACCAACCAAGAGTTCGATTCCTCGTGGGACCGTGGCCAGTCCATCGAGTTCCCACTGACCGGTCTCATTGCCGGCTGGCAGGAGGGCATTCCGGGAATGAAGGTGGGCGGCCGTCGCAAGCTCATCATTCCGCCGGAAAAGGCCTATGGTCCTGCCGGCGGTGCGCACCCGCTATCCGGCCGCACCTTGGTCTTTATCATTGACCTCATCCGCGCCGACTAGAAGCGCTTAACCCCAGGTTCGCCCTGGGGTTTCGTCGTTTTCGGCGCGGCTTTAAAAACTGCGGCACAATGGAGGGCATGACTGTGCCAACCGTAACTTTTAATGATGACCGCGAAATGCCCCAACTGGGCCTAGGTACGTACAAGCTCTATGACGAGGAATGTATCCGCATTATTCGTGAGGCCATCGACTTGGGCTACCGCCACTTCGATACCGCTACGCTGTACAAGAACGAAGAGGCGGTAGGCACCGCCCTCAAGCAGGCAATGGATGCCGGCGATGTCACCCGCGATGAGCTCTTTGTTACTTCCAAGGTCTGGCATTCTCACCAGGGCGCGCACAAGGTAGAAGAAGCTTTCCAGCAGTCGCTGAAGGATCTGCAGCTGGACTATCTTGACCTGTATCTCATCCACTGGCCGTGGCCGCAGGGTGGCCTATACAACGAGACCTTTGAGGCTATCGCTCGCTTGCAAGGTATGGGCCAGATTGCGTCTATCGGCGTGGCCAGCTTCTACGAGGACGTGCTCAAGGACTTGATTTCCACCACCGGTATTTCTCCGGTGCTTAACCAGGTGGAGATTCACCCGGGTTTTACTCAGTCCGGCTTGCGCGCCTTCCATCACGATAACGACATCGTCACCGAGGCATGGGCCCCGTTGGCACGCGGGGTAGTGCTCAATAACCCAGTGATTGAGCAAGCTGCCGCTGACCACGAGGCCACCGAGGGCCAGGTAGTTCTGTCCTACCTCATGTCCAAGGGTATGTCCGTGATTCCGAAGTCCGCGCGCACCGAGCGGCTAAAGGAAAACCTCGCCGCCACCGAGCTGGAGCTTACGGCGGAGGAAGTATCCGCCATCGATGCCCTGGAAGGCCAGGAGGGCTTTGGTCGCATGTTTAACGACCCGCGCGAGTTCCCTGGCGACGAGGAATAGTCTCACCCGCAGTTTAAGCCCCCTCACCGGGGGCTTTTCTTTTGTCAAGCGACTGTTAACAATCTTCGCAAAAAGGGGGTTGTTTCCACCGATGGGGGTAGTTGGCTAAAGACGTTGATCCAGCTCGGCGGAACCTATGAGCTTGAAAGGGTGGAGAGGTGAGGTGTTTTCTTGGCAGAGTTCACAACCTTGCAGAAAATGTTCGGTAACTTACATGTCAACGCGGATAGTGATTAATGACACATTATCTCGTGTGACCTAAGTTCCTCTCACCCAAGGAGACGAAGCTCTATGAGTGACGTAGCTGCAACTCCTGTCTCGCGCCGCGAACCCACCGGTAGCGAGTTCATCGCGATGCGCGACTCCGCCGAATTCGGCGAGCTGCGCCGTACTTACCGGAGTTTTACTTTTCCCATGACCGTGGCCTTCTTTGTGTGGTACGTGGTCTACGTTTTAGCTGCCGTGTTTGCCCCTAGCTTTATGGCAATCGAGCTTGGTGGCGGCTGGAATATCGGACTGGTTTTCGGCCTAGCCCAGTTCCTCACCACCTTCATTATCACGTGGATCTATGTGAAGTACGCCAATAAGAATATCGAGCCTAAGTCGGCCGTCATCCGTGAAAAGTTGGAGGGCATGTAATGATTACCACCACCCTCGCCGCCGAATCTTCCGCTGGCAATCCCATCTTGAACATCTCCATTTTCGGCATCTTCCTTTTCATCACCATGGCGGTGGTGCTGCGCGCCGGAAAGACCACGAAGAAAGCCTCGGACTTTTATACCGGTGGCGGCACCTTCTCCGGCCGACAAAACGGCCTCGCCATCTCTGGTGACTACCTCTCCGCTGCATCGTTCCTGGGCATCGTTGGCGCTGTGGCGCTCAATGGCTACGACGGCTTTTTGTACTCAGTCGGCTTCTTTGTTGCCTGGCTGGTAGCACTCATGCTCGTTGCCGAGCCTATGCGTAACGTTGGACGCTTCACCATGGCGGATGTCTTGTCTTTCCGTTTGAAGCAGAAGCCCGTGCGCGTAGCAGCGTCCATCGCCACCCTCTTTGTCACGCTCTTCTACCTCATCGCACAGATGGCAGGCGCAGGATCTCTAGTGGCCGTGCTGCTGGATATCCACGATTTTAAGTGGCAGGCGGTCGTCGTGGGCGTCGTTGGTGTGCTCATGATTGTCTATGTTCTGGTCGGCGGCATGAAGGGCACCACCTACGTGCAGATGATCAAGGCCGTACTGCTGGTAGCCGGTGTGGTCATCATGTGCTTCTTGGTATTCATTGCACTGCGCGGCGGTTTTAGCACCCTGTTCAATAACGCCATTGATATGCACGCCGCCTCTGAACAGATTAAGGAGAAGGGCTATGAAGCTAAAGACATCATGGCCCCTGGCCTGAAATACGGCGCCACCACCGCCACCAAGCTGGATTTCATCTCCCTAGGCATTTCGCTGGTGCTTGGTGTGGGCGGTCTGCCGCACGTGTTGATGCGCTTCTACACCGTGCCTACCGCTACTGAAGCCCGCCGTTCTGTTACCTGGGCGATCGTTATCATCGGCGCCTTCTATCTCATGACCTTGGTCCTGGGGTACGGCGCCGCCGCCTTGGTCGGTCCGGACCGCATCGTCGCCGCGCCGGGCGGGGCTAATGCCGCGGCACCACTGCTTGCGCTGGAGATTGGCGGCTCTATCTTCATGGCGGTTATTTCCGCAGTGGCCTTCGCCACCGTGCTTGCCGTGGTTGCTGGCCTGGCCATTACCGCCTCGGCATCCATCGCCCACGATATTTACCATGCGGTCATCCGCAACGGTAAGTCCACCGAGGCCGAGCAGGTTCGCATTTCCCAGGCCACCGTGGTGGTCCTCGGCATCGTCTCCATCATCCTGGGCATCCTGGCCATGACCCAGAACGTGGCATTTTTGGTCTCCTTGGCCTTCGCGGTTGCGGCTTCTGCCAACCTGCCGACGATCCTGTACTCCCTGTACTGGCGCCGCTTCAATACCGCAGGCGCGGTGGCCTCCATGTACACCGGTGTGGTGTCCTGCCTGGTGCTCATCTTCTTCTCCCCAGCAGTCTCCGGTTCTGAGACCTCCATGTTCCCCGGTGCGGACTGGGCTGTCTTCCCGCTCTCCTCGCCGGGGCTGGTATCCATTCCGCTGTCCTTCTTCGTCGGCTGGTTGGTCTCCATCATGACCAAGCCAGACGACTTGGAGGAGCTTTCTGCAGAAATGGAAGTCCGCTCGCTTACCGGCGTGGGCGTGGAGGCACCCGTCCAGCATTAATTGCCTAGATAGTGCACTCAACCGGTAACATGTATCGACGTGTTTAAAACGTCGTTGACTCGCAAGGCGGCATCAGCCAAGGCTGGTGCCGCTTTGGCCGTATGCATGCTCGCCCTGACCACTACTGCATGCAGCAACGATGAACGCGAAAGCGGCGCGCTTGCCGATGCCCCCTCGGGCGCAACAGACACCAACCGCGACGTCCCACCAGAAGTCAATGAGTTTCTAGAAGGCGATGAGGGGCGCTCTGTTACCTATATTCGGCTGCATGATGGCATGCATATGGGTTCTGCCTCGGAGCACGAGGCTCGCCCGGCGCTCAGCCTCATCAAACTCTATATCGCCACCTACGTCATGGAAAAGGGCGAGTACGAAGATAAGTATGAGGCGCTGGATATGATCGCTAGCTCCTCCGATAAGTCCGCCGAAGACCTCTTTGAAAAATACCCAGAATCCATCGACACCATTGCCGATGAATTCAAGTTGGAATCCACCAAAGCCGGCGAGAAATGGGGTTACTCGCAGACCTCTACGTATGACGTCGCCAGCTTCATTTCGCAGCTCATCGAGCGCGATGAAACCCACCCAGTGCTCGTAGCTATGGCACATGCCGATCCCATCTCTGAGGATGGCTACCGCCAGGACTATGGCACCGCCAAGCTCTCTAACGTGGTGGGCAGCAAGTGGGGCTGGTCCAATGATAAGTCCATCAACTCTTCCGTCTCCTTTGGTGAGAACTTCGTAGCCGCTGCCTCCATCAATGGCTCATCCGATGAGCTTACTGATTACGTAAAAGATGAGGTCACCGGAAAGAGCTTGGGCAAGGCTACCGAGCGTTTCCTCAAGTACAAAGACGGCGAGGACGTGCCGCCGATTGAAACCACTACCTCGGAGACCTCCACGACGTCGTCTAGCAAGAAGGATAAGGACGAAAAACCCGGCACAGGGAAGAAGGATAAATCCGCGTCGAAGGAACCTACCAGCGAATCCACTACGTCCGAAAAGAAGGATAAAGGCAGCTCCGATAAGAAGTCCACAGATAAAAAGAAAGGCTCAGAGAAAACCTCCGAGCCCTCTAAAAAGTAGTACTACCGCGCCTTAGCAACCGTTTCTGCGACGATCTTCGCTAGCTGGCGAATTTGATCGTTGCTCAACGTTTTACCATTGAAAGTGACGCCATCCGCAGTTACCTGCGGTAGGTCTGGCAGCTCTGGATGTTTGCTCTGTAGCTGCGAGCTCAGCTGATTTACCAGGTCGGACGAGCCATTGCTCGGCGCCGTGGCCTGCGGCTGAGTCTTTGGCTGTGTTTTCTTAGTGGTTGGCTTCTTCGCCGGTGCAGGTGCTGCGGACTTGCCCGGTGTCCACTGGCCCCAGTCATCGGCGTAGACCTCGTTAACGTCTACGATGACGCCACCAATGGTCTGCTGTTTGCCGTGCGGCAGCTGGTGAATAGTGGTGCGCGGGTGAATCTTGCCGTTAGAGCCCCAGTCATGCATCCAGAAATACTTGCCGATGCCATCCTGGATTGCCCACTCGATGGTGTTGTAATTGCCGTAGACACCTGTCTGGTAGCCGGCCAGCTCCAGCGTCTTGGAAAACGCCTGCAGGTATGGGCGGATTTGGCGGGTGTACTGCTCGCGGGTGGGGTTATCGTCGATAGCAATGTAGATAGGGCGGTTGGTTGGGCCGCCTGCCTTCTTGTGCAGCGCAATCGCCTTCGGTGCATGGACTGCTGCACCTGCTGCGCCCTGTTTCCAATCCGCGGTCTCCGCGCGGCCAAACTGGTAAACGGAAGCGGTAGGCAGGCCTGCTGCCGCATTGGCCTTGGTCTCTTTCAGGGTTACCGGCTTGCCGGCCATCCACGCTGCGTCTGGGCGTTTGTCGGAGACGTACCGAATCGCACCCATATGGCCGGCCTTTTTAATCGCCTGCGGGGAAGGGACACCGGCAGAGTAATCGATGATGGTGCCGCGCACCGGTCCGAGCGCCGCCGCATGGGGAGCGGCAGCACCGATGGCGCCTGCAGTCAGTGCGAGAGCGCCGACCTTAAAGAGGCCGCGACGGGAGAAAGATGGTGACATGTTGAGCTCCTGCAGTAATCACATTTGTCACAGTAGTTAACAATTGCACCATAGCAGGAGGTCTAGGGTCCCAGCCGGAACGAAATCGCATGTCGCGCTTTTACTTTGGGAAACTATTTTGAGTCGTTGCTAAACAACACTCGTGTGGGATTCTCAACCGTGCGCGATACCGTGCAGTCCTTCTCATAGGAGATGCGAATCAGGTTGTCCACGAGCCTGCGAGCTTGGTTACCCTCTGGCGTATCCGGGAACGATAGATCGAACCCCACACGAACCTCTGACAGGCGCGATGCCCCGTCCTCATTTACGCGGTCGCCTTCCACATGCACATCAAAAGATTCCGGCTCCGCGCGCCGGGACGTCACCACATCCACGTCTACCGCGGAGCACCCCGCAACGGCTGCAAGCAAAAGTTCAACGGGGGAGAGGAGTCCCTCACCACTGCCAAACTCAATGCTGGCTCCGGCGGAATTGGTAGCGCGGTATACGGCGGTGTCGAGGCGGGTGAGGTCTACGGTGTACTGCTTTACTACTTCAGACATGTGGCCAGTTTAAGGCGAGGGATTAGGTCATTCGAGTGGTCCAAGGACACACTTATCGGAATATCCGCGTGTTTAGTAGTGATTTAGAAAGTCTGCGTATTGTGAATTCCATGAAGGTCATTGCTATTTACGCGACGGAAACCATGTCTGATTGGGAGTATGCCTACCTCACAACGCAGGTAGCTGAAGCTGAGGCCCAAGTACCGGATCGCTTCAAGGTCTTGTTTGTTGGCGAATCGCTAGAAGCCGTTCGCTCCAAGGGCGGAATCGAGATAGTTCCAGTCCTGACCTTGCAGGACATCCAGAATAGGACTGATATTGCGGCGTTCGTGGTGCCAGGAGCAGATACATACTTTGACGGGCACGAACAGCTGTTGGAGACGATTAAGGTCTTAAATGAGAACCATGTGCTCTTGGCAGCAATCTGTGGTGGAACTTTGGCTTTTGCTCGTGCTGGGGTGCTGGACCACTGCGAACACACTTCAAATGCGCAAGGCTTTCTTGCCTCAGTGAACTACGCCAATATCGATGGCTATAAAGAAGAAGATGCAGTTTTTGATGGTGGAGTGATAACAGCATCAGGCTTGGCTCCAGCGTCTTTCACCGCGGCGGTATTGCGCGCGGCGGGCGTTTACCCAGATGATGTCGTGGACGCTTGGATTCAATTGCATGAGCAAAGAACAGAAGCGGCCTTCGTTGAACATATGAATATGGTTCAGGCGTGGGCCTGTTCAAACTAGCTGGAGTTACCGAAGACCACTTCAACGATTCGGGTTCTTGTTGAAACAAAAGCGGCCTGGCATTCAGCGCTTGTATTTCTCGGCGCAGGCCTTTGAATATTAAGCTACCGGACCTAATAGTCAACCAACTAGTTGACCGCAACTTCAACCAGCCCTGTGATTCAAAACGATGACGAATGTAGAAGTATAAGTCCTTAGAGTATTTGATTCATCGCTAATCCGGCCGTGGCAGCGGTTGGGAAGGAGAATGACCATGAAAGCTCTGTATTGAGCATCCAATTTCTACCTCGTATTGGGATTGGGCGCTGGTGTGTTCTACCGAGAATTCACGCGTGCCAATGATTTCCCCGCGGGGGAGTTCACTCAGCTAAGCGTGGCGCATACTCACTTGCTGGCGCTCGGTTTCATGATGAGCCTTATCTTCTTGGTATTGGAGAAGGTCTTTGGTCTGTCACGAAATCGTGGTCAGTTCAATGCGTTCTTTTGGCTGTATAACGTCGGCGTGGTCGTCACCGTCGGCGTCATGATCTGGCACGGGTGCTTGACCGTATTGGGGGAGGAGTCCACTGCAATGATCTCCGGGATCGCTGGTCTTGGTCATATCCTCACTACTATTGGCCTGATTGCATTCATTGCAGCACTAGGCAACGCCATCAGCGAGGCTCAAGAGGCTTAGGCCCAACCCGTAGCAGGTGACTAATGATGAGCGAGATGGTTACTAAATAGGCGCAGTGTCTCCACGGCGAGACTGGATCTAGCTAAGGCGCGATGGGGCAGGAGTTCGTTTATCGTCCTGCCTGCAGCGCAGTTGTAGGCCGCAGGAATGATTGCTGATAGTTGGGGTCGCAAGCGTTCATTTCTGGCGTGGCTGCGGTCGGATCATTGCCTTGCCATTGACGCTCTACGGCTTGGGCTTTGTGCCTGTGCGGTTGGTAGGCATACTGCTCAGCGAGATTCCGGTGAATAGCTCCGGTCAGGCTTCGACCACCCAGAGTACGGTCCGCCAGGTCGGTTCCGCGCTGGGCACCGCGGTTTCTGGGTCGGTATTTTCCATGGCACTTCGGCTAACGCTGCCCAAGACGCTGGAGGCGGCCGGCATCATGGGGCTGGGGGCCGATGGCATAGCAGAAGCAACGCGCCAATCAGCCGGTTTCGCTATTGCAGTACTGCGCGCTCAAGGTGGGCATAGTCCCCCTTTGGCGAGCAGACCAGCGTTGTGGTGCAGGCGCTTAGCGATGGCATGACCGAAGCCGTTCGATACTCGATTCTTGCTGCAACGGCATTCCTGGTGCTGGGCTTTATTAGTGCGATGCGGGTTCGCCGTGCTGCGAACGAAAGCAGTTCCATGGAGCAATCGAACTGATTTATTGCCAGAAAGTTAGTGTAAGTCTGTTGTTTTCCTGGGCGGATTAGATGAGCATAGTTTTTCCACCTTCAACTACGAGGGCTTGCCCATCCCTCAGCAGTAGGAGATTCCAATCTTGTCCGTACTGCGCAACAGTTTCACTGATGACGTTTATAGAATAAGGACCAGTTGTTCCTTGGGCGTGGGGAATAATGACATACGGAGTGAGATTTAGTCCTGTGTGGTCGGTGAGCTGCGGTGCCGTCCGCGGATCGTCCATGATTGATGCCGGTTCGATTGAAGGTCCTGCAACCATTGCGCCGGCAGAACTTCCAGCGTAAAGCGTGCCGTTCTGGACCGCTTCAACTAGCAGGTGGTCGGTACCAGTGAGTCTCAGCGCATCAAGGAGACGGAATGCCTCGCCGCTCGCAACATAGATGCAGTCGGCTAAGTTGATTTCATTGCGTATGTCGCTCGGTTGCGCCTGCGCCACGGTTAAGGGGATTAGTTCCTCTGCCGCATTGCGAATGGTTGTCAACTCTGTTTGGGCGAACGGGGCTTGGCTCATTCCCGCGGCAGCATCATCGATGTACAGCACTCGACCCGAAATGTATTTGCTGATTTCTGGGTGTAGGTATGAGGCGAGGAGTAAGTGCATAGGTTTAGTCTACGTGAGCGCCTTATATGCTTGGGGCAGCAATATCGGAGTATTGAATAATCGGAAAAGTCTCGAGACGCCGATCGGAACGATGTCTCGAGACTTCACATGGTGCCCCAGAGTGGATTCGAACCACCGACACCGGCTTTAGGAGAGCCGTGCTCTATCCCCTGAGCTACTGGGGCGGGGTTGCGTGTGCAACTTGGCTAATCATAGCAGTGGGGCAGGGGTGCCCCGAAATGGCTGGGGCTTGGCTTAGCTCTCGGCCAATTCCTTCTGCTTATTGCGCACGGAGGAAGCTGGTGGGTTGGTTTCGTGGGTGCCGTCGGAGTAAAGGACGGTGGGAATGATGCGGTTGCCGTCGTTGACGGATTCAATCCAGGCGTTGATGTCCTCGGTGTTGTCGGCCTCGACGTCGACAAGCTCGTACGGGGTTTCGGTGCGGTCTAGGTTTTTGATGAGCTTGGCGCAGAAGGGGCACCAGTCGGCGTAGAAGATGGTGACGTCGGAGTTGGTTTCTGGGGTAGCAACAGACATTAGGCTGCATCCTTTCGGTCGTAGGTTAAAAAGCGGTACTTGATGGGAAGATCGCTGGCCTCTTGGTCTGGCAGAGCGAGATGGCCCTTGGCGGAGGTGAGCCAGTCGGTGCTGTGGGCGAGGCCGAATTCCTCGGGGATTTCGGGGGCATAGATGGATTTATCGCCGTATGTATCCCCGATATTGACGCCCATGAGGGTGACCTCAATGCGGTCAACCTGATCCAAGGTGGCGGAGTAGATTTGGCCGCCGCCGATGACCCAGGCGTCGGAAAGCGGGGGCATAGCGGTGATGACCTGGGCGCCGGCGGACCACTGGCCGGGTGTGCGGGAGGAGAGCACGTAATTCTCCCGGCCGGGAAGTGGACGGAATTTAGGATTGAGTGACTCCCAGGTTTTTCGGCCCATGATGACCGGCGCGCCCATGGTCACGTCCTTAAAGTGCTTGAGGTCTTCCGGCACGTGCCAGGGCATTTGCTCGCCATCGCCAATGATTCCATCGAGGGACTGTGCCCAGATTGCGCCCAACATTAGACGGATACCTGCGCCTTGATGGTGGGGTGGGGGTCGTAGCCCTCAATCTCAAAGTCGGCGAAGTCATAGGAGAACATGTCTTTCGCCTTGTGCAGGTTGAGCTGCGGGTACGGGCGTGGCTCGCGGGAGAGCTGCTCTTTGACCTGCTCTACGTGGTCGTTATAGATATGGCAATCGCCGCCGGTCCAGATAAGCTCGCCCACCTTGAGCCCGGCTTGCTGGGCAAACATGTGGGTCAGCGCCGCGTAAGAGGCGATATTGAAGGGCACGCCCAGGAACATATCGGCCGAGCGTTGATAGACCTGCATGGACAGGGTGCCATCGGCCACGTAGAGCTGGAAGAGCAGGTGGCAGGGCATCAGCGCCATTTGGTCTAGCTCCGCGACGTTCCATGCGGAGACCAGATTGCGGCGAGAGTCCGGGTTCTTCTTCAGGGTGTCGAGCGCCTGCTGGATCTGGTCAATGTGCTGGCCATCCGGGGTAGGCCAGGAGCGCCACTGCACGCCGTAGACCGGCCCTAGCTCGCCATTGTCATCCGCCCACTCATTCCAGATGCGGACCTTGTTGTCCTGCAGGAACTTGATATTGGACTCGCCTTTGAGGAACCACAAAAGCTCGCCCAATACCGCGTGGAAATAGACCTTCTTGGTGGTCAGCAGCGGGAAGGACTCGGCCAGGTTATAGCGCAGCTGCGCACCAAAAATGGAGCGCGTGCCGGTGCCGGTGCGGTCGCCTTTGGGCGTGCCGGTCTCTAGGACCTTTTTCAGCAGATCCTCGTACGGGGTCTCAATCATGGGCATTAGTTTAGAAGCCGCCGTTCTCCTCGGCAAAGGCCTGGGCGTGCTCCAAGATTTCATCTTTGAGCTCGGGGCGGCAGATGAGGATATCCGGGATGAAGGTGTCCTCATTATTGAACCGGATTTCGGAGCCGTCGAGGCGGCAGCAGTGCAGACCGGAAGCTTGTGCGACGCCCACCGGGGCGGCCTGATCCCACTCGTACTGGCCACCGGCGTGGATATAACCGTCATAATCGCCGAGCAGCACGTGCATGGCCTTGGCACCCGCGGAGCCGACGCCCACGATTTCATAGCCCATTTTCTCCGCAATATAGTCGGCTACCTTGGGCGGGCGATTGCGGGAGACGACGAACTTCTTAGACAGCGGGCCGGTGACCGCCCGAACGTCCGAGGACTTGAAGGTAACGCCGAGATCCGGCAGGCCCACCGCCGCGTGGATGGGGATACCGTTTTCTACCAGGGCGATGTGTACGGCCCAGTCTTGGCGGCCGGTGGCAAATTCCTTGGTGCCGTCGAGCGGATCCACGATCCACACGCGGTCCTTCTTCAAACGGGCCAGGTCATCGGAGGCTTCCTCAGAGAGCATGCCGTCCTGGGGGCGGTGCTGTTCAAGCACGCGAGCGATCCATTCTTGGGCGGCTTCATCGCCGGCGTCGCCAAGCGAAAGGCCCCGTAGCAGGCCCCCGTTGCGCACGCCTTTCAGGATCTCGCCGCAGCCCTGGGCGAGGGAATTGGTCAGGCGGGAATCAGAAATTTCGACGGTCATGGTGCCCACATTACAACGCGGACTAGAGTGTGGGCATGCCAGAAAACATCCTCGACCGCTTCCGGCCCCAAGTAGCGCAGTGGTTTCGGGATGTATTTGCCGCCCCCACCGCAGTGCAGGCGCAGGCCTGGGAGAAGATTTCCCGCGGTGAGCATGCCCTTGTAGTGGCTCCTACCGGCTCCGGTAAGACCCTCGCCGCGTTCTTGTGGGCGCTGAATAATTTGGTTGAACGCGAAGGCCAGCTGGCGCTGCCGGTAGGCTCTGGCGCCTCGGGTTCCGCTGCTGGGGTGAAGGTGCTGTATATCTCCCCGCTGAAGGCACTCGGCGTGGACGTGGAAAATAACCTGCGCGCCCCGCTGACCGGTATCGCGCGCACCGCGGAGAACCTTGGGCTGGATGTACCGGATATCTCGGTAGGCGTGCGCTCGGGAGATACGCCCTCGGCGGAGCGTGCGCGGCAGGTGCGCAAGCCGCCGGATATCTTGATTACCACCCCGGAGTCAGCCTATTTGATGCTTACCTCTAAGGCGGCGGGGATTTTAAAGACGGTGGATACCGTCATTATCGATGAGATTCATGCCCTGGCTGGCACCAAGCGCGGCGTGCACCTGGCGCTGACCTTGGAGCGCCTACAGCAGGTGGCAGGGGACTTCCAGCGCATTGGACTTTCCGCCACCGTGCGTCCGCTGTCTGCGGTATCGAATTTCTTAGGCGGCAACCGCCCAGTAGAAATTGTCGCGCCGGCCGCGGAGAAGAAGTGGCAGCTGGACGTGCATGTGCCGGTAGAGGATATGTCCGATTTGCCCACACCGGAGCAAGGCTCCACCATCGGGGAGATGACGGTGGATGATGCGATTGGCATCAGCTCTCCTTCCGTGGATGAGTCCGCGCTGCCCACGGCCAAGTCCATCTGGCCGTTTATTGAAGATGACCTCTATGCGGAAATCATGGCGCATCGCTCCACACTGGTATTTGTCAACTCTCGGCGCACGGCCGAGCGGCTGACCAGCCGGCTCAATGAGCTCTATGCGCAAGAGCATGATCCGGATTCGCTGTCGCCCGAAACCCGCCGGGACCCAGCCCAGCTGATGAAGCAGGTCGACGTCGCCGGCAAGGCCCCGGCGGTTATCGCCCGCGCCCACCACGGCTCGGTGTCTAAGGATGAGCGCGCGATGACTGAAACCATGCTGAAAGAAGGAACGCTCAAGGCCGTGGTGGCCACAAGCTCGTTGGAGCTGGGCATCGACATGGGTGCAGTGGAGCTAGTCGTACAGGTGGAATCGCCGCCCTCCGTGGCCTCCGGCCTGCAGCGCGTGGGCCGCGCCGGCCACTTTGTGGGCGCGGTCTCGCATGGCTCCTTTTACCCCAAGCACCGCGCGGATCTAGTGCAGTCCACGCTGACGGTATCGCGCATGCGCGCCGGGCTCATTGAAGAGATGCATACCCCGCGCAACCCGTTGGATGTGCTGGCGCAGCAGACGGTGGCGGCGGTGTCCGCGGCTGGTGAGGACGGGCTTGATGCCGATGAGTGGTACGAGATGGTCCGCCGGGCCTGGCCCTACCGCGATCTGGCGCGCGAGGTCTATGACTCCGTGCTGGACCTGGTAAGCGGCGTCTACCCGTCCACGGACTTTGCAGAGCTTAAACCCCGCGTGGTCTATGACCGTGTGGCGGGAGTGATGACCGCGCGGCCTGGTGCCCAGCGGGTAGCTGTCACCAGCGGTGGCACGATTCCGGATCGGGGCATGTTTGGAGTATTCCTTTATACCGGCTCGGGCGAGGGCTCCGGTGGCCCTCCGCGCCGGGTGGGCGAGCTGGATGAGGAGATGGTTTATGAGTCCCGGGTGGGCGATGTATTCACCTTGGGCGCTACCAGTTGGCGCATCGAGGACATCACGCGCGACCAGGTGTTGGTCACACCCGCGCCGGGGCATACCGGCCGCCTGCCGTTTTGGAATGGCGATGGCGCGGGCCGCCCCTATGAGTTGGGCAAGGCGCTAGGTGAGTATCGCCGCGAGGTCTTTTCCTCGCCGGAGACAATCGCGGACGCCGACGATAATGCGCGCTCCAATATCGTGGCTTACCTGCAGGAACAGAACGAGGCCACGGGTGTCATCCCGGATGAAAAGACGTTGGTGCTGGAACGCTTCCGCGATGAGCTAGGCGATTGGCGGGTGGTGCTGCATACCCCGTTTGGCCGGCCGGTCAACTCCGCATGGGCGTTGGCGGTGGGGGCCAGGGTAGGCGAGCGCACCGGCATGGATCCGCAGGCAGTAGCCGGCGATGACGGCATCGTGCTGCGCCTGCCGGAAGCAGAATCCGAACCTGATGGGTCCATCTTCGCCTTCGACGCCGATGAGATTGCCGATATCGTGGCCGAGCAAGTGGGCAATTCCGCGCTCTTTGCCTCCCGCTTCCGCGAGTGCGCGGCGCGTGCGCTGCTCTTGCCTCGGCGCAACCCAGGCAAGCGCGCGCCGCTGTGGCAACAGCGCCAGCGCGCCGAGCAGCTTTTGGACGTCGCTCGCAAGTACCCGTCCTTTCCCATCATCTTGGAGACGGTGCGCGAGTGCGTGCAGGACGTCTACGATGTTCCCGCGCTTACGGAGGTCATGCGAGAGTTAGGCCACCGCCGCATTCGCATTGCGGAGGTCACCACCGAACAGCCCTCGCCTTTTGCCTCTTCGCTGCTGTTTAACTACACCGGCGCGTTTATGTACGAGGGAGATTCCCCGTTGGCAGAAAAGCGCGCGGCTGCCCTGGCCCTTGACCCCGCGCTTTTAGCCAAATTGCTCGGCACGGTGGAGCTGCGCGAGCTGCTCGATCCAGAGATTATCGCTGAGGTCCACGCACAGCTCCAACGCACCGAGCCCTCGCGCCGGGCCCGCACCACCGAAGAGGTAGCGGATCTGCTGCGCGTGCTCGGGCCGATTCCCGTAGACGAGCTGGGCGAGCACACCGACGTGCCGCTTTCCGCCCTGGACCAGCTGGGCACGCGGATTATGCGCGTGCGCATTGGCGGGCGCGAGCACCTAGCCCAGGCCCCGGATGCACCCCTGCTTCGCGACGCCCTCGGCATCCCCATTCCTCCCGGCATCCCCGCCCAAGTGGCCACCATTTCTGATGCCTTGCCGCAGCTGGTCTCGCGCTGGGCGCGCACCCGCGGCCCCTTCGTGTTGCGCGATCTCACCGCGGCTTTCGGCATTTCCGTCTCTGCCGCGCATACCGTCCTCGGCGCGCTTGATGGGGTAGTAGAAGGCCGCTACCGCCAGGGCGTCGACGAGCAGGAATACTGCGCCGCAGCGGTGCTCAAGACCATCCGCTCGCGTTCGCTCGCCGCTGCGCGTGCCGCTACCGAGCCGGTTTCGGGTGCCACTTTTGCCCGCTTTTTGCCGGAGTGGCATAGCATCGCACCAGCTGGAAAGCGTCCGGCCCTGCGCGGGGCCGATGGTGTCTTTTCCGTCATCGAGCAGCTAGCCGGGGTGCGCCTGCCGGCCTCCGCGTGGGAATCGCTCATCCTGCCCGCGCGGGTGGGAGATTATTCGCCCACCATGCTCGATGAACTTACCTCTAATGGCGAGGTGCTCATCCTCGGCGCCGGCAAGGCCGGCGCGGCAGACCCCTGGATCATGCTGCTGCCCTCGGATTACGCGGCCCAGCTAGCCCCGGAAACCGGTGCCGAGGGCGTGAGCATGCTGCAACGTGCCATCCTCGAAGTCCTGGGCCGCGGCGGCGGTTTCCTCTTTGCCGATATCGCCGCCGAGGTCCCCGGCACCACCGAGGAAACCCGCGAGGCCCTGTGGGGACTGGTGGAGATGGGCCTGGTAAGCCCCGATTCCTTCGCACCGATCCGCACCCGGCTTTCTTCCGGCGGCTCGCGCTCAGGTCGCACCGCGCATCGTTCGAAGCGGCGACCCACCCGCTCTCGCCTGCGAATGGGGCGCACCTCCTTCGCCCAAGCTCAGAACGCCGCGGCCGCGCAGACCCCACCCGATGTGATGGGCAGGTGGTCCCTTGCCGTGCCCGCCGCCACCGATGCCACCTCCCGCTCCGTGGCACACGGCGAGGCCTGGCTCGACCGTTATGGCGTGCTCACCCGCGGTTCCGTCGTGGCCGAAGACGTGCTCGGTGGTTTTGCGCTGGCCTATAAGGTGCTCTCCGGTTTTGAGGAATCCGGCGAGGCCATGCGCGGCTACGTGATCGACGGGCTGGGTGCTGCCCAGTTTTCTACGCCTGCCATCATCGACCGCCTGCGCGGCCTGGCCGATTCCCCGGATGTCACCGGATGGCCGTCTGGTACCACCGAGCCCGAGACCTTTGTCCTCGCCGCCTGCGACCCGGCCAATCCCTACGGTGCGGCCCTGCCCTGGCCGCAGCGCGACGACGCTGACGGCAAAGCCACCGGCGGGCCCCCCCGCTCGGCCGGCGCTTTGGTAGTGCTTATCGACGGCCTACCCATCGCCCACCTCACGCGCGGCGGGAAAACCCTCACCACCTTCCTGGAATCGCTGCCGGGTGGCATCGACCCGGCGGAGGTATATCCCCGCCTGGTAAGCGCGCTTACAGACATGGTGGCAAGGGGAGCGCTGTCGCCGTTGGTTATCGAAAAGTGCAATGGCAATCCCATTCATAAGACCGATGCCGCCGCCCACCTGCGCGAAGCTGGTGCCGGAATTACTCCCAAGGGCGTGCGCATCTCCGCTCGTGCCGCCGCTCCGCGCACCCCACGCGCCGGACGCCGCGCGAGCGAGGCCATCGAAGAACTCAGCTTTGATGATCCGCCACCTGCACCGCGCAATAATGGTGGCTTCCGCCCGCGCGGCGGGTACCGTCGCTAAAGATCCACTGGAGGTGTTATGCCCGAAGGCGATTCCGTCCTGCAGCTATCCAACCGCCTGCAGTTCATGGCCGGACGCGAGGTCACTGGCTGTTCCGTGCGCGTGCCGCGCTATGCCACCGTGCACCTAGACGGCATGGTGTGCGAGCGCGTCTGGCCCTATGGCAAGCACCTCTTCATGCAATTCGACCAGACTATCGTGCACACTCACCTCAAGATGGAAGGTACCTGGGCCATCCATTACGCAGGCGACCGCTGGCGCAAGCCCGGACATACCGCGCGCATCGTCCTGCATCTAGCCAACGCCCCGCGCGATATTGAGGTCGTTGGTCACCAGCTAGGCCTCGTGGATATCTATCCCGCCGACCAATACCACCAACGCATCGCCCACCTCGGACCGGATATTCTCGACCCCGACTGGGACCGCGAAGAAGCCCTGCGGCGGCTAAATAACCGTCCCCAACGCGCCATTGGCGCGGCGCTGCTCGACCAAAAGGTCGTCGCTGGCATCGGCAATGAATACCGCGCCGAGGCCTGTTTCCTAGCAGGGGTGCACCCGGCCACACCAGTATCCGAGGTGGATACCGCCCGCATCCTCGACATCTCTCGGCGCATCATGTGGGCTAATCGCACCTCCCCGGTGCGCGTGACCACCGGCGTGCGCCGCGCCGGGGAGACGACCTATGTCTTCGGGCGCAATCGCAAGCGCTGCCGCCGCTGCGGCACCTTCATTACCAAGGGCGCACTCGGCGGTGTGGATGCCGGCGGCGATGAAGGCGAACTCGAGCGCATCATCTGGTGGTGCCCACATTGTCAGCCACTTCACCCCGCGCACTAAGACTCCCGCGCTAGTGTGGGGGACATGCGTACCTTTCTTAACATCGTTTGGTTTATCACCGGCGGGTTCCTCCTAGCCCTTGCCTATTTCCTCTTTGGCATCATTGCCTGCATCTTCATCGTCACCATCCCCGCGGGCGTGGCGTCGTTCCGCATGGCTAATTTCGCCCTGTGGCCATTTGGCCGTTCGGTAGTGCAGCCAGTCAAGGGCAGCGGCTCCATGTCCACCTTCTCCAATGTCGTCTGGTTCGTCGTCGCCGGCCTGTGGCTGGCCATTGGTCACGTAACCACCGCGGCGGCACAGGTAGTGACCATCGTGGGCATTCCGGCCGCGCTGGCCAACCTGAAGATGATCCCGGTGACCTGCTTCCCATTTGGCCGCCGAATTGTGAACTCGGAGGAGATCCCCTTCGGCTGGGAGCCGATGGTCAAACTTTAAGCGCCGGACCGCAGACAAAACAAGCACGTTCTGCCTAATTTCGTGCTGATTATGGGCAGAACGTGCTTGTTTTATAACGCCTTGGGGAGAAAGACCATAAAGCAGCCGCGCTATCCGCCCGCGGAAGGTTCGAAAGCGGGTTAACGCGGCTAAAAGTGGGCGTTTAGCGGTTGGAGCGGTACCAACCGATGAGCTCATCGGTGGATTGGTCGCCGGATGCGGCTTCTTCCTTGCCGGAGACTGCCAGTGCCAGGTCATTAGCTTGCTGCTTGCCCAGCTCCACGCCCCACTGGTCGAAGGAGTTGATATCCCAGATAACGCCCTGGGTGAACACGATGTGCTCGTAGAGTGCGATGAGCGCGCCGAGGGTTTGCGGGGTGAGCTCCTCAGCCAGGATGGTGGTGGTTGGGCGGTTGCCTGGCATGACCTTGTGCGGCACGACGGCCTCATCGACGCCCTCTGCCGCGATTTCTTCCGCGGTCTTGCCAAAGGCTAGTACCTTGGTCTGGGCAAAGAAATTGCCCATGAGCAGATCATGCATGGAGCCGGAGCCATCGGCGGTGGGGAAGTCCTGCTTCGGGCGGGCAAACCCAATAAAGTCCGCTGGGATGAGGCGGGTGCCTTGGTGCATGAGCTGGAAGAAGGCGTGCTGGCCATTGGTTCCTGGCTCTCCCCAGTAGATTTCTCCGGTGGACGGGACGGTGACCGCGGTGCCGTCGCGGCGCACGGACTTACCGTTGGATTCCATGGTCAGCTGCTGCAGGTAGGCCGGGAAACGGCCGAGGTCCTGCGAATAGGGCAGCACGGCGTGAGTCTGGGCGCCGAAGAAGTTGGTGTACCAGACACCAAGGAGCCCCATGAGCGCGGGGACGTTTTCTTCCAGCGGAGCGGTGCGGAAGTGCTCGTCCATGGCGTGGAAGCCCTCGAGGAAGCGCATGAAGTCCATCGGACCAATGGTGCACATAAGGGATAGGCCAATGGCGCAATCCACGGAGTAGCGGCCGCCAACCCAATTCCAAAACGGGAACATATTCTCGGTATCGATGCCGAATTCGGCTACCTTTTCCGCATTGGTGGATACGGCGACAAAGTGCTTTGCTACGGCGGATTCATCGCCATCGAATTGCTCGATGAGCCAGCGGCGCGCGGCGTGTGCGTTGGTCAGCGTCTCTTGGGTAGTGAAGGTCTTGGAGGCGATGATAAATAGGGTGGATTCTGCATCCAGGCCATCGAGGGTGGCGGCCATATCGGCGGGGTCCACGTTGGAAACGAACTCTGCGGAGATGCCAGCGACCTCGTAGGAGCGCAATGCCTTAGCTGCCATGGCCGGACCAAGGTCGGAGCCACCGATGCCGATGTTGACCACCTTTTTGATGGTGTGACCGGTGTGCCCCAGCCACGAGCCGGAGCGCAGTGCAGTGGCGAAGTCGCGCATGCGGCCTAGGACCTCGTGGACATCGGCGGCGACGTCTTGGCCATCGACACTTAAGTCATCTTCGACCGGGATGCGCAGCGCGGTGTGCAATACAGCGCGATCCTCGGTGTTATTGATGTGCTCGCCGGCGAACATGGCATCGCGGCGGGACTCTAGGTCGGCGGCCTTGGCTACTTCCACCAGCTGCTTGACGACGTCCCCGTCGATCAGATTCTTCGATAGATCGACGTGCAGGCCGGCGGCGTCGAAGGTGAAGTTGCGGGCGCGGTCTGCATCGGCGGAGAAAAGCTCGCGGAGGTTGAGGTCCTTTTTATCCTCATATACTTTCGCGAGCTCGCTCCACTGGGCAGATGCGGTGATATCCATGATGTTTGGCCTTTCTGGCAACTAGCGCATTGGCAACATTTACCTCTCCCACCGTAGTCCAGAAAGGGCAGCCGCGTCGGGCCCTTCTAGAGGATGAGCGCGCCTGCCCAGCCGGCGATGAGCAGCGGAATATTGAAGTGGATAAAGGTGGGAATGACCGAGTCGCGGATGTGGTCGTGCTGGCCGTCCGCGCCGAGGCCCGCGGTGGGGCCGAGGGTGGAATCGGAGGCGGGAGAGCCGGCGTCGCCAAGCGCGCCTGCAGTGCCAATGAGCGCAACGGTGGCCGCGGGACTAAAACCCAGCGACATGCACAGCGGCACGTAGATAACGGAAATAATGGGCAGCGTGGAAAACGACGAGCCGATGCCCATGGTGACTACCAAGCCCACCACCAGCATGGCACCGGCGGAAAGGACCTTATTGGTGCCAAAGAGGTTAGCGGTGGCATCCACCAGTGGGCCGACCTCATTGGTGGCCGTCATGACCGAGGCAAAGCCCTGGGCGGTGATCATGATGAAGCCGATGAGCGCCATCATCTTCATGCCATTGGTGAAAACGTCATCGGCATGCTTCCAATCCACCGCGCCGGTCAGCAGCAAAATACCCAGGCCGGTCAGTGCGCCGACCATGAGGCCATCGGATTCGAAGTCGAGCGCCTGCATGACAATCTGCACCGCAAAGGTGGCAATGATGGCCACGACGGAAACCCAGACCTTATAGGTAGAAGGGGTCTCTTGGTGCTCCGCAGCGGCGATGGGTAGGTCCTTATAGTTACGCGGCTTGCGGTAGCTAAAGAAAATAGCGATGAGCAGGCCTGCGAGCATACCGAGCGCCGGCACACCCATAACCTGCATGATATTGATATCCGAGGTATCCAACCCTGCCTGCTGGATATTAAATAACAGGATGTCGTTTAAGTAGATGGAGCCAAAGCCCACCGGGATGAACATGTAGGTGGTAATAAGACCAAAGGTCAGGCAGGTGGTAATGAGCCGGCGGTCTAGGCGCAGCTTATTCATCACCTTAAGCAGCGGCGGAACGATAAGTGGAATGAAAGCAATGTGAACCGGGATGAGGTTTTGGCTCATCACGGACATGGCGATGAGGCCGAGGATGAGCATCCACTTTGTGGCTAGGGCCGCCTTGGGATCCGCTTCGCCGCTGCCGCCGAGCTTGCGAATGAGGAAGTTCGCCAGGATTTGCGGCAGCCCGGCTGAGGCCACGCCCATCGCAAAAGCGCCCAAGAGGGCATAGCTCAGCGCAATCTTGGCGCCGCCGCCCAAGCCATCTTGGAAGGCAACCATGGTGGCATCGAGTCCCATGCCGGACATGAGCCCGCCGACGATGGCACCCAAGAAGAGAGCCACCACCACGTGCACGCGCAAAAGGGCGAGCACGAGCATGACTATGACGGCGATGAGAACTGCATTCATGCTTAGCCAGGATACTGCATAGTATCGGCTGGCCAGTAATTATTCGGCTAGCCCAACCGCCCGCGGCCCATGCGCAGCAGCGCCGAGGCAATAGTGGGGCCTTCCTCGCCGAGTTCATCGCGGAACTGATTCAAAATTGCGATCTCGCGCGTGTGGACGAGGCGGGTGCCGCCGGAGCTCATGCGGGTGCGGCCGATGGCCTGGGAGACTTCCGTGCGGCGCTTGGCGGCGTCCAAAATGATGCGGTCCATGCGGTTGATTTCTTCGCGATATTGTTGGATCTCCGCATCAGAAAGGGGATCATCCGTGCCTGAAGGCGTGCGGATATCCAAGCCATTATTGACGATGTCCTTTTTATCTTCTGCGGTCATAAAACCATATTGTGCCACCCGCTCGTGCAAAAGGAAATAGCAGCTCGCACGGCGGATACGGGGCGTGTCCGATGGGGCTAGTAGGTTGGTAGGCATTATGAACGAAAACTCTCCTTTTAGTCCATCCCCGTCTACCGGCGGTGCACCCGCCCCCAGCCCCTTCGGTGGCTTCGGCGCACCGCGCGGGGCGAGCCCGCAACCCGAATCCTCTGATGCTTTGACCGAGGGCCTTAACCCACAGCAGCTTGAGGCCGTAACCCACTCTGGCAGCCCACTGCTCATTGTGGCCGGCGCCGGTTCCGGAAAAACCGCCGTGCTTACCCGGCGTATTGCTTATCTCATGCGCCACCGCGGGGTGAATCCGTGGGAGATCCTCGCCATTACCTTTACCAATAAGGCCGCCGCGGAAATGAAGGAGCGCGTGGGCGGGCTAGTGGGCCCTGTGGCCGAGCGCATGTGGGTATCTACCTTCCACTCCATCTGTGTGCGCATCCTGCGCCAAAACGCGCAGCTTGTGCCAGGCCTTAATACCAACTTCACCATCTACGATGGCGATGACGCGCGCCGGCTTTTGTCCATGATTGCCAAGGACATGCAGCTAGATCTGAAAAAATACACCCCGCGCGTGCTGGCCAATCAGATTTCTAACCACAAAAACGAACTCATCGGTCCTGAATCTGCGCTGGAGAAGGCGCAGCAGACTAAGAACCCGTTTGAGACCACCGTGGCCCAGGTCTATGCCGAATATCAGCGTCGCTTGCGCGCAGCCAATGCGGTGGACTTTGATGACCTCATCGGTGAGGTGGTGCGGATCTTCACCCAGCACCAGCAGGTGGTGGAGTTTTATCGGCGGCGCTTCAAGCACGTGCTTATCGACGAGTACCAGGACACCAACCACGCCCAGTATGCGCTGGTTGCTGCGCTCGTGGGCAGGGGAGAGCTCGGCCCTGACGCGCCCGAGCTGTGTGTGGTGGGCGATTCCGACCAGTCCATTTATGCCTTCCGTGGTGCGACCATCCGCAATATCCAGGAATTCGAGCGCGACTACCCGCAAGCACATACCATCTTGCTGGAGCAGAACTATCGCTCCACCCAGACCATTCTCAATGCGGCCAACGCCGTTATTGCTAAAAATGAGAACCGACGCGAGAAGAACCTGTGGACCGCCCATGGTGAGGGCGAGCAGATCGTGGGCTACGTTGCCGATAATGAGCACGATGAGGCACGGTTCATCGCCTCCGAGATTGATTCCTTGGCGGATAAGGGGCGCAGCTATTCCGATATTGCGGTCATGTACCGCACCAATAACGCCTCCCGCGCGCTGGAAGATATCTTCATCCGCTCCGGAATTCCCTACAAGGTGGTCGGTGGAACGCGCTTTTATGAGCGGCGCGAAATCCGCGATATGGTGGCCTACCTGCGCATCCTGGATAACCCGGACGATACAGTGAGCCTGCGCCGCATTATCAATGTGCCCAAGCGCGCCATTGGGGATAAAGCACAAGGGCACATTGCCCTCCATGCAGAAAACCACGGCCTTAGCTTTGGCAAGGCGCTTGCCGATGTCCCTCGTGGCGAAGTTCCTGGCCTAGCCACCCGGGCCATTAACGCGGTCACCAAATTCAACGAGATGATGGAGGGCATCCGCAATCAGATCCCGTCCATGCGCGATGAGGTTACTGGCCAGCCGGATTTGGGTGAGCTGCTCACCGCCATTTTGGATGCCACGGGATACAAGGCGGAATTGGAAAACTCCAACGACCCGCAAGATGGCGCTCGCCTCGACAACTTAAACGAGCTGGTATCGGTGGCACGCGAATTTACCTCAGAGGCCGCGAACCAGCTGGCTGCTTCGGGCGCGGATGCAGTGGATCCTTCCGAGTTAGTGGAGGAGGGTGAGGCCGCGCCGGGCTCGCTGCAGGCCTTTTTGGAAAAGGTGTCGCTGGTGGCTGATGCTGATCAAATTCCGGATTCTGAGACCGGCGTGGTCACTATGATGACTCTGCACACCGCAAAGGGCCTCGAGTTCCCCGTGGTCTTTTTGACCGGCTGGGAGGATGGCCAATTCCCGCATATGCGCTCTCTCGGTGACCCGAAGGAGTTGAGCGAGGAGCGCCGCTTAGCCTATGTGGGTATTACTCGTGCCCGTGAACAGTTGTATCTCACCCGTGCCATCTTGCGCTCGGCTTGGGGCAACCCGGTGACTAATCCTGCCAGCCGCTTCCTCGGCGAGGTCCCTGCAGACCTCATCAACTGGCAGCGCGAAGACTCCGATAGTTCCTTAACCGGTGCGTGGGGTGAGGACGATTACCAATATGGTCGTTCCTACGGCCGCGACTGGTCTGGGTGGGGCAGAGGTGGATCCCGCGGTAGCCAGCGCGCTGCGTCTTCCCCATCGCAACGCACTAGCAAGTCGGCGGCAACCTCAATGCCTAAGAACAATAACCTCAACCTGGCCGTGGGTGACCGTGTCAACCACGCTAAGTACGGGCTCGGTACCGTCATTGAGACGTCCGGCTCCGGTAAGCGTGCCACGGTCACCGTGGACTTTGGCTCTTCCGGTAAGGTCCGGCTGATGCTCATCGGCGGAGTGCCGATGGAAAAGCTCTAGACCGAAATGCCGCGCTCGTTGAACCAGGAGACTGGGTCAACGGGTGCTCCTCCACCTGGGTGAATCTCAAAGTGGAGGTGTGGGCCGGTGGAGTGTCCGTCGTTGCCAATGCCGGCGATTTCTTGGCCTGCGGTCACGTGGTCGCCCACATTTACCTTGAGCTGGTCTGCAGACATGTGGCCGTAGACGGAGATGGTGCCGTCATCGTGCTGGATGCGGATCCAGTTGCCAAAACCCTGTGCTGGCCCGGAGTTGATGACGGTGCCATCCATGACCGCGTGAATCGGGGTACCCACGGAGTTGGCCACATCGATGCCGTTGTGCATCGTGCCCCAACGCTGGCCGAAGCCAGAAGTAAGGGTGCCGGAGGTAGGAAAGACCACTGTATTGCCCGCGGAGTCCTTGCCGCGCTTCGTGGTGAGTCCGGAGTGATTTCCCTGGGGAGCGAATGCTTCTTTCAATCCCGGTACAGAACCCGGATCCAAGACTATATTTACTCCGCCGGATTCGTTTCCATCTACCTGCGGGGTAGCCTCGCCGTTGAGAACGCCTACGGTAGTGGTGGCCAAGCCAACGAGGGCGTCGACCACACCGGCGTTATCTACGTTCGTAGCGGTGGGCTCGGAAGAGCCGTCCGATACGTCCACGCTAGCCACTGGCTCTGCAGCAAAAGCGGTGGTGCCGGTAGCAAGTACGGTGCCGAGCGTAACGATGCTCAGCGCCACGTTCTTGCGTGCGCGGTTCATGCGCTTCATAGTTAAAGTCCTTTTCATGGCTGTGCATGGTCTTAGGACGCCCGCACCCTGGAGGAGGCGGCGTCTTGCAACTGCCAACCGCGACACGCCGAAAGCTGAAATGCTTGCGTCCGAAATCGCTCGTGGCAACGAGTTAAAAGTTAACCCGCCCGAACGGCCCGCGCAATCTTAAAAATCGCTGGTAGCGGCGGAAATAGTTCGAAATTATTCGAACATGCCAGCTTGTTGCGCGTGTTACGAATGTGGCTAGAGTGGCGTGTGTAAAGTGTTGGTTTAGGGTCTGGGGGTAGACTTTGGGGGTGGGTGTGCCGCTCTGGAAATGGCGTGTTGCGTTCAAGCCCAGTGATTAGCGTAAATGTGTATTTGCCTGCGACAAGGCTGCGTACTGGACTTGGCTGTGCGGCGCAATTTGTGTCTAGGGTCCGGTGGTGGAGCGCTTGTCTTGACGGGGCTTGCCTTTTGCTGGAGGCGCAATGGGAAGGCTGGGACGCATTTGAGTCGTCTTGGGGAAGGTTGGCTGCAGCCGCGGTGGTCGGGAGCCGGCGCTGGTGTCTTTAGGGGCAATTGTGGACATGAAAAAGCGCCGCAGGAAAGCCACTGCGGCGCTTAACAAGAAGGTGTTGGGGTGGGGGCCTTAGAGGTCGATGCCTCGCTCAGCCAGCCAAGGCTGCGGATCGATTGCCTCGCCACCGTTCGGGTGAACTTCGAAGTGGAGGTGGGAGCCGGTGGAAAAGCCCATCGAGCCCATGCCGGCGATCTTCTGGCCGGCATGCACGTGCTCGCCAACGGCCACGTCAAGAGTTTGCATGTGACCATAAACGGTCATGGTGCCGTCGTCGTGCATGATGCGGATCCACTGGCCAAAGCCGGAAGCTGGACCGGAGTCGATGACCGTACCATCCATGACGGCAAGGATTGGGGTGCCGGGAGAGTTGGCGATGTCGACGCCCTTGTGGAAGGTGCCCCAGCGCATAGCGAATGGGGATGTGAATGCGCCCTCGGCTGGGCGGGCTACGGACGGTGCGCGAGCGGCTTCGTCAGCGGCGGCGCGCTCCTCGGAAGCCTGGATGGCCTTGTTGAGCTGATCGGATAGATCTGAAACCGGCTTTGCTTCAGCTACATTGAGGATCTGCGGAGTGGTATCAACGGGGGCCTCAGCAGCGTCCTCAACCTGGGTGGAATCAGAAGCGAGCTCGAAGTCAACGGACTGCGTCTTGGTAGTGGCCGTGTCATCAGACTGGATGTTTGCAGCGGCTGCGCCACCTACGCCGGCGGTGGATACGGCACCTGCCGCGACCGTCATGACGGCGATGCGGCCCTTCGCGGTCTGCGAGGTGACAATCTTGCGATGGCGACCGGCGCCACGCTGAACTTTGCTTCGCATTAGGTCTTCTTTCGTCATTTTCACAATCTGCGCAATCTGAGTGTTACGTCCCCACCGAGTTAGTTACGAGATTGTGACCTTCTTGTTACCAACGAGATGTAACAGTAGCGTCTCGAAAAGATAACAGCAACCCAAATTAAGAAATTTTTAGACGTTGCTCGAGGGAATTGCCCACGAGCAGGCAACATAATCCGAATGGCATATTATTATTGCGACCAAGATCCCACTCGGGCTGCGTGCGGGTCATATAAAACCGATGACTTTTCATTCATGTTACTGCAGCCAGAGTTAAAGGTGTGAAACCAGGGTAGATTTTATACTCCTAATATATATGTGTGGTCAAGGTGCGGGGTGTCGCCGGTGATTTTATGGCTACCTCGTCGCGCCACCCCAGATCTGCTGCCGGAAAGTGGCAAAGTGGACGCCGATGAACAAAAACACCAGCCCCCATTCTCGGTCAACGCCCCGCCCGCGTAGCCAGGCGCGGGGCAGGACGGTGCGCACGGAGCGTACCCCACGCGCGCCCCATCCCAGCGGGGCCCGCCAGCCCTCTGGATCGGCGCAACGTGTCGCCCGAAAGGCCGGATCTAAAGCCAAAGCGCGCCGTACTCCCGCGCCGCTGACTAGGGCCGGCCGCATCCGACGCATGCTTATCACGGCGGCAGTGCCCAACGTGGTCATTGTCCTTATCATTATGGCCATTGCCCTCGGTGGTCTTATGCTGGCCGGCTCACCCATGGCGTGGTGGTACACCATCGTGGCGGAGTCATGGATGGTCTTTAACCTCGCGCCAGTCTCGGCGGCCGAAGTGCACATGTCTTTCTTGCCCGCGTTACCCGCGCTCATCTTGGCTGCGGTGGTGGCAGTCCGCGTGCGCAACGCGGTTAAGCACAAGGTCAGCGTCAAAGACTTGCTTATTCTTCTCTGCTGCGTCCTTGGCGTGCCAGTGGTATTTACCATCATCGCCTGGCTGATGCTGTGGGACGCGGGCAAGGTCTATGATGTCTCCCCGCCAAACCTGGCACAGGCGTTGCTGCGGGTTATCGTCCTACATCTTGCGGCCATGGCAGCCGGCATGGGCTCGCGCTTGTGGCGGGCATTGGCCAAGCGTTATGGGGTGCCGCGCCAGATTATCGACGCCACTCAGATCGCCCTTCGCTACCTCGGCTACCTAGCCATTGGTGCCGCCGTAGTCTTTGCGGTGGTTTTCTTCCTCAATGTTTCTCGCCAGGGCGAGATGATGGATGAATATCCCACGGTCTCCGGTCTAGGTGTGGCCGGACTAGTGCTAGTGAGCCTGCTATACATTCCCAATGCCATCGTCAGCACCGCTGCGGTGGTGGTGGGCTCAGAGTTTTCCATCGGCGAAGGTTCGGTCAGCCTCTTTAGTGCCCACCTCGTGCCGCTGCCACCGTTGCCGATTACCGGTGGAATCCCGGCCTCCGCGCCTAGCTGGGCCGTAGTGCTTCTACTTGTCCCGCTCGGCGCCGCAATCTACGCCCTATATAAAAAGAGGCCAAGCTTCCAGGACGTACTAGTAGCCACGGTGGCCTCCGCGGTAGTCATGTTTATTGCCTGCTACCTTGTCAGCGGCGACCTTGGCTACTACGGCGCCGCCGGCCCGAATCTATGGACCGCCGCAGGCCTAACCGCCCTGTGGATGGCCGTTTTCGGCAGCGCCGTTGCCGCAGGTTTTGCCTTTGTGGCATGGCGCGCGGCGCGCACGGCACGTGTCACGGCCCCTGATACTCCCGATTCGGATGCCGCTGAAGACGACGCCCCTGAGGCCGCCGCTGAAACCGACGAGACCCCAGTTGAACCGGAGCGCGAGCCCATCACCGATCCGGAGATCGTTGACGCCGAAGTAGTTGAGGACGAGCCCGATGACTCCGCCCCTGACGCAGCCGCGGATGGGGAAGAAGGCACCCCAGCTGAGGATGCGGCGAAGCAGCAGGAGGAACCGGAGGAATCTGAGAAACACGAGGAATCGGACGAACCTGAGGACGCTGAGGAGGAGAAAAGGGGCGTCGCCAAGCCGGTTAGCCAACAGCTCAAGGACCAAACGGGGGAGAGCGAGCAGGCTTCCTCGAGCGAAAATTCCTCCGCGGAAGGGGAGAGAGACTAGGCTATAGCGCGTGACTTCACCGATGCCTCCGCGCTATACCGCTGACCCTGAACGCCTCCGAGTGGTGGTGCTCGTTTCTGGAACGGGATCACTGCTTAAAGCCATCGTGGATGCCCAAGCAGGGCACTACCAAGTGGTAAAGGTGGTGGCGGATAAGGAATGCCACGGTATTTCGCGCGCACAGGACCACGGGATCGATACCGAGGTCGTGGCGCTAGGTGCCGATCGCGCCGAATGGAATCAACGTCTGGTTGACGCAGTAGATGCTGCGCAGCCAGACGTTGTTGTTTCTGCGGGCTTTATGAAGATCCTGGGAAAGGAATTTCTTGACCGCTTCGAAGGCCGCACCATCAATACCCACCCGGCGCTGCTGCCAGCTTTCAAGGGAGCGCACGCCGTGCGCGACGCCCTAGACTATGGCGTGAAGATCACCGGCTCGACCGTCCATTTTGTGGATTCGGGAGTGGATACCGGACCCATCATCGCGCAGCGATCCGTAGCCATCATAGCGGACGATGATGAGTCCACTCTCCACGAGCGCATCAAACAAGTAGAGCGCGATCTCATCGTGGAGGTGCTGCGCGCAGCAGACGTCCACAATGAGGAACTTACTATTCAACTCGCAGACTAAGACTTTTCGAAAGGCTTAATCCTCCTCATGAGCGAAGACCGCAAGCAGGTAAAGCGCGCTCTTATCAGCGTGTACGACAAGACCGGGCTGGAGGATCTGGCCCGCGCCCTCGATAAGGCAGGCGTGGAAATCGTCTCCACCGGCTCCACCGCGAAGAAGATCGCGGACCTAGGTATCGAGGTCACTCCGGTAGAAAAGCTCACCGGCTTCCCAGAGTGCTTGGAAGGCCGCGTCAAGACGCTGCACCCGCGCGTACACGCCGGCATCCTGGCCGATACCCGCAAGGACGACCACCTCAACCAGCTCTCCGAGCTCAAGGTAGAACCTTTCCAGCTCGTCGTGGTCAACCTGTACCCCTTCCGCGAGACCGTGGCTTCGGGCACGGACTTCGATGGCTGTGTGGAACAGATTGATATCGGCGGCCCATCCATGGTGCGCGCGGCCGCCAAGAACCACCCGTCTGTTGCCGTTGTGGTAGATCCTTCCCGCTACGGTGAGGCCGTGGAGGCCGTCAAGAACGGTGGCTTCACCTTGGAGCAGCGCCGCGGCCTTGCCCGCGATGCTTTCCTGCACACCGCGGATTATGATGCGGCCGTCTCCGCGTGGTTCGTAGATCAGCTCAGCGAGGAGGGGCAAACCACCCCGCTGCGCTACGGCGAGAACTCTCACCAGGCGGCCACCGTTACCCGCATCGGCTCCAAAGGCCTTGCTAATGCCACTCAGTTCAATGGCAAGGAGATGAGCTACAACAACTACCAGGATGCGGATGCCGCCTGGCGCGCCGCGTGGGACCACGAGCGCCCCTGCGTTGCAATTATTAAGCACACCAATCCTTGTGGCATTGCCGTTTCTGAAGAGTCCATCGCCGCCGCCCACCGCGCGGCGCATGCCTGTGACCCGATGTCCGCCTTCGGCGGCGTCATCGCCGTCAACCGCGAGGTCACCGTAGAGATGGCCGAGCAGGTCAAGGAAATCTTTACCGAGGTCATCGTCGCTCCTTCCTATGAGGACGGGGCTATCGAGGTCCTCAAGGCCAAGAAGAACCTGCGCGTGCTGCAAGCAGAACACGAGAACCAGCACGAAGAGCGCAAGTACATCTCTGGCGGTGTGCTCACCCAGGAACCAGACACCTACCAGGCCGAGGGCGATGACCCAGCAAACTGGACCCTGGCCGCAGGTGATGCTCTCAACGAGTCCGATATGGCCGAGCTCGAGTTCGCATGGCGCGCCGTGCGCGCGGTGAAATCCAATGCGATCTTGCTGGCTAAGGACAATGCCACCGTGGGCGTGGGCATGGGCCAGGTCAACCGCGTTGACTCTGCCAAGCTCGCCGTCGAGCGCGCCAATACCCTGGCGGATGGCGCCAACCGCACCGAGGGCTCTTTCGCTGCTTCCGATGCCTTCTTCCCATTCGCCGATGGCTTGCAGGTGCTTCTCGACGCCGGCGTGAAGGCCGTAGTCCAGCCTGGCGGCTCCATCCGTGACGAGGAAGTCATTGCAGCGGCCAAGGAAGCAGGCGTTACGCTGTACCTGACTGGCACCCGCCACTTCGCGCACTAGCCTAAGCTAGTTTTCATGACGTTCCCTATCCGCCGGGCCTGGGGCCCGGCAGCTGCCCTCATCGCCTGCGCACTCTCCTTGGGCGCGTGCGCAGGCGCTGAGGATGCGGCGGATAATTCCCCTACTTTTGTCAATACCGAGGCACGCGGCACAGCCGATCCCCTCTACGGGGAGACCACGGCTGCAACATCTGCGGCCTCATCCACAGCCCCTGCTGCCGAGCGCGCCCCGTCCGACTCCGCGGAACCTCCGGCCGCAGCCCCTGCCGATGACGTTCAAGCCGTACTTGATCGC
Organism: Corynebacterium sp. KPL4035; assembly: GCF_037908325.1. Classification (NCBI taxonomy): domain Bacteria; kingdom Bacillati; phylum Actinomycetota; class Actinomycetes; order Mycobacteriales; family Corynebacteriaceae; genus Corynebacterium; species Corynebacterium sp. KPL4035. Next base: position 46,302 of record NZ_JBBMGF010000014.1, read on the forward strand.
ATTGTGGCGCAGCATGGAAATGTGGGCATTGCGGTCTCCGATGGCACCTCTACCGTCGAGGCTGGGCGCACCGCTCCCGAAGCCGCGTGGTCAACCTCCAAGGTGCCCGTGCTTATTGCGGCGCATCGTACGGGTGTTGCCGATAGCCAGCTGGTGTCCTCTGCAATTACTTACTCCGATAACGAGGCCGCCAAGGCCGCGTGGGCAGCATTAGGGGAGCCGACCGTGGCCGCACACGCCGCCCAAAGCGTTATTGCGGAGGCAGGCGATACCGCCACCCAAGTCCAAGCCCAGGTCACCCGCCCGGAATTTACTGCCGTTGGTCAAACCATGTGGAGCGTGGGCAACCAGGCTAAGTTTATGGCTGGGTTGCGCTGCGTGGACGGAGCTCAGCCGACAATCGACGCCATGGGAGTCGCCGATCCCGCACAAAACTATGGCCTACGCACCCAGCCGGGCGCCTTGATGAAGGGCGGCTGGGGACCGAACCCTGCCGGTTCCTACGATGTGCGTCAGATGGGTATCGTCCGGTTGGGCGGGCATGACGTCGCCGTAGCATTAATTGCCTCGTCCCCTGATGGGCAGTACGCCTCCGCTCAGGCGGTTCTTACATCCGTTGCCGAAGACCTTGCTCAAGCCGATACGCAGTGGCCCAGCCCCGCCTGCTAGGCCTGTCATAAGGAAGGAAAACTCATGAATTCTCGCTCTCGCCTCCGCCCGCTTATCGCCGCGGGGTTCGTCCCACTCGTGGCCGCCAGCCTCGCGCTCAGCGGCTGCAGCAACGCCAAGGATGAAGCTGCCCCTAGCTTTAAAGGCCAGGGTAGTGGAATGACCACGGTCGACAACGCCGATAAAGAAGAGAAGAGTGGCGAGGAAACCACGGCTGCGCAAGAGACCGCAACGAAAGATGAGGAAACCCCCGAGGAGCCACCGGTAGTTACGGTCACGCAGACAGAAAAGCAGGAGTTACCTTCCTCTTCCGGCGGGGGTCAGAAGAGTGGTGTGGGTAACTACATTTCCAACTTCAACGAGTACGGATGGCTGGATGGCGGCTACGCCGACTGTGAGCGCTTTGAGCGTGCCTTATTCGCCGGCTCTGGTCCCGACGGCAGGGTCATCCTTTGTGAAACCGGCGGTGGAGTCAAATTCTATCGCTCGTCGATGTTTGACGGACAGTTCCAAACGAGCGACGTTACCCAAGACGGGAATAACTACTACGTCAATGCGGATCCCTCGATTATCGTGGTGACCCCGAGTGGCGTCAGCGTGCGCGAAGGAGGCGGATTGGCCGCCACGGGAGAGTTCACGGAGTCGTGGCAGCGCTGATGAGGGGTTAGCGCGACTTCTTCTTGCGGTCGGCCGCTGCGGCGGCGGCTGCGGAGATGGAGTCGTTGCGATTCTTTAATAGCTCGAGGGTAGTTTCCTCGGCGTTATCGGGAACGGAGGCGCCGAGGACGGCTAAGGCGGCGTCGGCAAGCATAGCGGCCGTCTTCGGCACCGATTGGGAAGCGTCGAACGGCGGGGTGCCGTTATTGGGCCGCATTTCGATGACGGATAGCGCAATGTGGAAGGGAAGCTCCACGCGGGGATCCTCCTCGCCCACAATGGCGGCGGCGGTAGAGCGGAAATGATTCTGCAGGCGGTCGCGCGATTCGTGGTATTCGGAAAACTCCGGAGAATTAGCCACCGGCAGCTGATATAGGCGTCCCACGTTCCAGCCGCTGGTGAGCAGTAGACGTGATTCCGCGGCGACCAAAGACCACAGGCGTTGAGCCGGATCGGCATCAGTGCCGGCCAACTCATCGGCCAACTCCAAGGATGGTTCGATGGTGGAATTGAGCAGCGTAAGGAAAATCTCCGTCTTGGACGGGAAATGGTAATACAGCGAGGCCTGGCGGATGCCAACCGCATCTGCAATCTGGTGCGTGGATGTAGTAGCAAACCCTTGAGTAGTGAAAAGCTCGGAGGAGGCGTCCAAGATCTCCTCTCGGGCGCTGTTTCCCCTGCGCCGCGGGCTGTGTTTACGCGGCCTACCGACAGTGCCTGCCATGCGGTGGGACGCCTCCTTTCACAAGAAGAAATTGCTTTTAATTACCAACTGTACAATCTTATGCCCGACTAGGTACTGCTTCCGAATCCGCACCTTAGGGACTATTTATATTCTTCTGTCTGCTGGGTAATGGACTCAAATACGGCCGAGACAATACGGCATGCCGAGCCATAAGCAGTGCGGTCCAACGGCGGAAGATCTCGCAGCGTGGCTGGACGGTCGCTGACGCGCTCGTACCAACGGCGCAACTCTAATGCATAGCCGGTACGCCACGCTAGATCCAAAGACTCTGCGTCGGTGGCGGTGAGGACAGCGCGCTCAACGCCAATCGCCAGGCGATCTACCGTCGGGCGAGGCCCCGGCGCCGCCCAGCGAGCGATAGCTGCAATGGGGGAGAGCGGTGTCGCCTTGATGTCCACAGCAGTATCTCGGTCCGGCAGGCCGTCCACCATTTTCAGAGTAGGCGGGCGCTTGGTCAAAGCTTCTTCCAGGAGTGCTTGTTCTCCGCCGTTTCCCAAGGGAAGGCCGGCATCGACGCGCGCGGCAAAAGAATCGGCGGCCTCGTGAGCCTGGAGGCCGACATCAGAAAAGACTTCCTGGAGATCGGAATCCTGGCCAATCCACTCCACGGGCATAGATGGCAGCTGGTCGCCCCGAGCGGCAGCACCGGTAAGGCGTACCGGTGAGTTGACCCCAGGGGAGCGAACGATATCTACCAACAAGTGGGAATACCAGTGAGCCAATTCAATCTCATTGTCTTGGTGAGCGACCGCATTGCGCAAGATATCTTGGGCCTCTGCGAGCAGCCCGCGGGCTGTAGCGCGGGACTGGCAGTGCGGGGCAAGCTCGGAGAGATCGAGTAGGGATTGGTGTAGGGCCATTGCTCACTGCCTTTCACTAGTGCGAAGCCGGTGCTTCCCCCAGCGGTTGCGGGGCGCACGAATGCTATAAATCTAACACCTTGGCCGCGTGGGCTGAATATGTGGGTCTAAAGGCGGAGTAAGAGGGAGAAAACGACTTTCGCCGCCTGCCCTCGAGGAGGGAGGCGGCGAAAGCTTATGGATCTTTTACCGTGTCACACTTGCCAGCGGCAAAAGTGCGCTGTTGATACCCAGCTACTGTTTAGCGGGTGGTGAACGGCAGGAGAGCCATTTCGCGTGCGTTCTTTACTGCGGTAGCAACCTGACGCTGCTGCTGCGGGGTCAGACCGGTGACGCGACGGGAACGGATCTTGTGACGATCCGAGATGAACAGACGCAGAGTCTTGGTGTCCTTGTAGTCCACCTTCTCGATGCCCTCAGCCTTCAAAGGGTTCTTCTTCGGGCGACGGCTCTGCTCCATACGGAACTTCTTTTGGTTATTGCGCTTATTAGCCATTGTGCAATTACCCCTTTACCAGCTGGACTTACGAACGCCCGGCAGCTCACCACGGTGAGCCATGCCGCGCATACGGACACGGGACAGGCCGAACTTGCGGAGGTAACCGCGTGGGCGGCCATCGGCAGCGTCACGGTTACGTACGCGGGCTGGGGAAGCGTCACGAGGCTGGCGGTTCAGCTCGAACTGAGCCTCCAAGCGCTCCTCATCCGGGGTGTTCGGGTTCTTGATGATCTTCTTGAGCTCAGCGCGACGCTCCGCATAGCGGGCGACGATTTCCTTGCGCTGCTCGTTCTTAGCGATCTTGGACTTTTTAGCCATTGATTATCGCTCCTCGCGGAATTCGACGTGCTTGCGGGCAATCGGATCGAACTTCTTCAGGGTGATGCGATCCGGGTTGTTGCGCTTGTTCTTACGGGTCACGTAGGTGTAACCGGTGCCCGCAGTGGACTTCAGCTTAATGATTGGGCGGATATCGTTACGTGCCATACTTAAATCTTCTCCCCACGTGCGCGAATCTTAGCCACAACGGACTCGATGCCATCGCGGTCGATGATCTTCATGCCCTTGGTGGAAACATTCAGGGTGATGGTACGGCCCTCAGAGGGCAGGTAGTAGCGACGACGCTGCACGTTGGGGTTCCAACGGCGCGAAGTGCGGCGGTGCGAGTGCGAGACCTGCTTGCCGAATTCCGGCTTGCGGCCCGTTACCTGGCAAATAGCCGACATGGGTCTTCTTTCTCCTAGCCGCCCACATCATGGCTATGGACAATGAAACGCCGACTGCCGAGTGAGGGTGGCAGTGCTCAAAAGTGAGGTGTGAGCGGGTGCGGCGCCATCGTCGAACGCCAGTAGACGGGGCGTAAAACGTATATTTTGACAACAGCAAGGGAAAATCTTACAGCCTTGGGCGCGAATTACCTAATCGCTACCTTGCTGTGGTTAGTGGGGCTGTTAGTGGTTGTGGGGTGGCATTTGGCTGTGGTGTGCCGCCATGCGTAATACAAGAAACTGGTGTGAAGTGAGTGGTCGGAGCGGGGAGGGGATTTCGCATCTGGGGTAGTTGACTGTAGGATAATTCAGGTTGTTGACCCGTGCCGCACGGCACGCGGTTAGCAGAGTGAAATTTGTACGTCCCAACTCGGGCACGATCCGCTCCATAAGTGGGTGGAACCGACCCGTAGTCCAACCCTGAGGGAATATATATGAAGAAAGATATTCACCCGGATTACCACCCGGTAGTCTTCCGTGATGCTGGTACCGGTCACTCCTTTTTGACTAAGTCCACCGCTTCCTCCGACCGCACCGTGGAGTGGGAAGATGGCAACGAGTACCCACTGATCGTTGTTGACGTTACCGCTGAGTCCCACCCGTTCTGGACTGGTGCACAGCGCGTTATGGATACCGCCGGCCGCGTCGAGCGCTTCAACCAGCGCTTCGGTGGCATGGCTCGCCGCAAGAAGAAGAACGCGTAAGGAGGAGAATAGAAAATGGCAACTCCTAAGTTTAAGAAGTCCCGTGCGAACACTCACGCACGTCGTTCCCAGTGGAAGGCTGACAACGTGGCCCTCCAAGAAGTCACCATCGACGGACAGACCGTCCGCATCCCGCGCCGCTTGGTCAAGGCTGCCAAGCTGGGCCTGGTTGACGTAGAGCAGTTCTAAGCTCGTTTCGCACTTTCCCCGTTCGCTCTCTGTAGGAGGGTTGAGCGGGGATTTTTGCTATCTTAAGCATGGGCAGATTCTAGTGGTCGTGGAAACACTTCCTATGTTTCGGTTGAGTTTATCAGTGCGGCCATTTTCTCGGCTGGT
>NZ_JBBMGF010000015.1:0-41359 GCF_037908325.1 Corynebacterium sp. KPL4035
ACCCCCGCCCCCACAACTCCCCAACCCACGGGCGACCAAGGCGTTTAGGGCGTGTACGGGTCTCGAGGTTAGTTGGGCGCATCTCTTGGTTAATGCGCTGGTTTCTATTGCAGAACGCTTGGCGACACAGTAATGGCCTCAAAGGAAGTTCTCCTTTGAGGCCATTAGTGGTCTATTTAGCGTCCGAAGTTTTGAACTGCAAAGAGTTTGCCTTGTGGGTTGACGGCTATTCCTGTGCCGACGGTTTTGGCTTCGGGGTCTAGAAGAATTTCTCGGTGTGAGGGTGAATTAACCCAGAGCTTAACGAGTTGTGCGTCTGAGTAGTCGTTCCATGCTTGGAGGATGTTTTCTCCTCCGGGTGGTACATCGGCTGGGTAAGTCTTCCAGTGTTCTGGGCGGTGGTGGAGGTTGTCGGTTTGACAGACGTGGTCTGCCCAGTTTTGGGCTATGCCGTTGAGGGCTGGGTTTTCAGTTACGGGGTTGAGTCCGTTTTGTGCTCTGACTTCGTTGATTTTGAGGACGATTGAGTGTGCGCGGACTCCTTCTGGTTTTAGTTCGTTGACCGTTGCTGGGTTTGGCCCTCCTGGTCCTTGGGCTTGCGCTGGTGGGGTTGGTATTGCGAGTTCGCCGCCGACTAGTGCTGCGGCTGCGGCAGCTGGTGCTGCGATTTTTTCTACTGGTTCGGGCATGATTTCATCCGACATTGGTAATTCCTCCTTGAATTTCGGGGTGGGAGTGATACCGGTTTTAAGTCTACAGTGCTTCGTGGGTTTTTATTTTTGGAAGAATCTTGGGCTGTAGATGTCGACTTGCTCCCAGTTGCCTTTGTTATCGCTGATCGTTACTCTTCCTGGCGGTAGGTTTGTGGGTTTGGGGTCGAGGGGTGTTGGTTTTCGGCCAAGTACGTGTGCGGCTTGGTTTGTGGTTGATACGTTGGCGCATATTTGGGTGTTGGTTTGGTCTCGTATGGGGGTTGGCAGTGTGGTTGGTGTGGGGTTCGCGGTGACGATGATGACGATGATTCCCACTTGGTGGCAGTTTTGCATCGCCTTTGTAGCTTTTGCGATTTTTATTTCTGTCTGGGGTGCTGGCGTATTCTTTTTGTCTTTTGTTTGGAAGTATTCCTGGATTTCGTCGAAGATAAAGATTGCTAGGTGCTGGTTGTCGTTTTTCTCTCGCCAGTAGTCGATGCCGTCTTGTAGACGTTGTTGTTTTAGTTCTTCTAGTTGTTGTAGGCTTTTGGCGATTTCTGTTGTGTCGCCGGCTGATCCGTTGAAGTAGAGTACGTGAGCGCTTGGCCGTACTGCGTCCATGATTCCTTTTAGGAGTGTTGTTTTCCCGGTTCCGGGCTGGCCGGCGACTACTATGTTGGAGGTTGTTTCGAGTTGCAGGTGGGCTTTCTTTTTTGTTTGGGTGTTGCGACCTAGTGTGAGTAGGTCGGTATTGGGGTCGTAGGTCATTTTTCCGGGTATTGATGTAGAGTTTGGAATTAGCGTTGCTATTTGTACTAGTTGATTTGAGATTTTGATTCTGGTTGGGATTTTGAGGATATCGTCAAGTTGTCGGGTTTTGGCTAGCAGTTCCCACCATTCTTTGTCTTTTGGTGCTATTTTAATCCAGCCTTTGGGGCTGATTTCTGCTATTTTTACGTTTGCTTTGTATTCGACTGCTGCTTTGCGTTTGGCTAGGCGACGTACGGCTGGGTCTCGGTATCGGGTGAAAAAGTAGATTTGCCGTGCGGCTATTACGAGTAGGGTTGCTATTGCAATAGTGCTTAGTAGGGCAAGTGCAATATTGCTGACTTGGTCTCTGAGTGCGTCTAGGTGTGGTGTGTTGAGTGGGTTTGTCGGGGTTTTTGTGCTCATTTCAGGGTTGCCTTTCGGTGTTATTTAGGGTTGAGCTTTAGCCTACTAGTTTGGCATGGTGTTGAGCGGATGATGGGTTCGTCGGTTAGGCTTGCTGGTGTTCACTTCCCTGAGACTGTATTGACTGTGGTTTGATTGGTTTCGGGGTAGTGAAGTTTCGTTTTTTGTCGATTTTGGAAGGTATTGCTGTGCTGTATTTTTTGGCTGAGCACGGTTCTGACCCGAACAATACGTGGTGGGGCATCGTACCTATTTTGCTTGTTGTTGTGCCGCTTGTTTTTTGGTTTTGCGCTGTGGTGTCAATTGTGCGGTCTGGTTTTGGTTGGGGCGTTAAGCTTTTGTTGGTTTTGGCAGCACTTGCGTATCCGCTCATTGGGCCTCTGCTGTGGTTTTTTGCTGGTCGGGGCACGGAGTTTAAGACACAGCTAGATGTTGGGCGTGGCTGAAATTATTTCGTTGCTGAGTGATTTTGAGGAGTAGGTTTTAGGTATGAGTAAGTTTAGTGAGTATTTTACTGCTGGTGTTCTTGGTGGGTTTATGTCGTTTGCTGGTGTGTCACATTTGACTCATCAGCGTGAGGAGTTTCAGGCTCAGGTTCCTGATTGGTTTCCTGGTTCCAAGGATGCTGTTGTTGTGGCGTCCGGTGTAGCGGAGATTGTGTTAGGGGCAGGTTTGTTGCTGTCGCGGCGCCGTCGCGCTGATTTTGGTGTTGCGTTGGCGGCTTTTTATACCGCTATCTTCCCTGGGAATATTGCTCAATATGCGGAGCGGCATAATGGGTTCGGGTTGGATACTGATACTAAGCGCTTTGTGCGTCTGTTGTTTCAGCCGGTGTTGATTGCTGGGGCGTTGCATGCGGCTGGGCTGCCGGCCAAGAAGTAGGGATTTGATTGTTGTGCCTTGTTCCAGTCGTGAGCTGGTGGCCTGCGCCTCGGGTGTTGCTCAGAGCTGTTCTAACTTTCAATGCTTAATGGTTAGTTACAGGGTGAGGTGGCTACAAGGCTTGGTTAAAGCGACGAATGCCCCCAACGTGTGTTGAGGGCATATTGTGTCGTCGCGTCGACGATTATAGCACACAGCGTGACAATCACCAGCTGGAATGCCGCCGAGCAGGAGGACACCCAGTTTCTGGTGGGGTCACTTTGAAACCTAAGCGTTCTAAAGCATCCATCGCGACGGCGGGGTTATCTCGAACAGATGCCTGGAGTTGAATGTCAAACCACTTTTCTCGAGAATCTTTCAGCGCTACCTCCCAACCGTTCTTTCCTCGAAACCCGCATTCCTGAATTACGAAATACAGGAATTCCTCAAGCGATGGCCGGAATCGATGGCCCCCTACCGGTACATGGAGTGGGCTTATGTCTCCGTCTTTCCGTTTATCGGTTTTACTAGTCCGTCCATTTTTCATTAGGGCTGGGCTAAGCAGCCCCCCAATGCCCGAAAAGTGAATATGGGCAGCTGGAACCCGCTCCTTGTTGCGCTCGTATTCAAATTTGATTGCAGATTGTGTATGGACGCGGATTGAATAATCACTGTGTCTAACAGTCAGGTACTGCCCACTTCGGTCACTTTGCAGCTTGTAAGTAACAGCTAGGGTATATAGATCACAGGTGCTGAGGCATTCGCATTCTTCAATGCTTGAGGTCCCCCGACCGTAATGCAGCGGTGCATGAAACGAAATGACGTAAACGCCAGACTGGTCATTTACGTCAAGGTGTTTCTTGAATTGTGATTCCCGCAGCGGCAACGCTGCCATCAATATTGCAAGCACTTCGGAAGCGAAATCTTGTGCTGATTTGTCGCTGAATTCTCGTTGCGTGACTGAGCTACTTGTCAATGTCGAGCATCATTTCTACGCGACGAAGTTCGTCATAAAGTTCACGTTCTTCCGTCGAAAGGCAACCCATTGAAGCCAAGTCACGAAGGTCTCGGAGGCTGATCGGAGCGCCTTCAACTGAGGAATATGCACTAGTAAGTTGTCTCGAAAGCTCATCGTGGCGACGGTACAAATCTTCCGGTGTGTGGCGCCTGATTGTAAGTGACATTTTTAGGACCTCCTCTGCTTCAAGTATGTCTGAATATAGTCTGTGGCACGGACATTGGGTACCAGCGGGTCATGGTCGCATTTCTCGATTTTGCTTCACTCCTGCTTTTTGTAAAGCAATCTCTGCACGTCATTTAGCAAATACCGGTTAGTTCCGTTGATTGTCCTTTTCGAATTTTTTCTCTTTCTGCCTATTTCCGCAGTAGTTCGGGTGTGATTTGATACCCCTGTTATCTCAACCTGTAGGTGAGGGTTTTGCTGTGAGCCAGACTTCTTGCGGGTCCTTTATGGGTTCTGGTGGTCGAGTTCGGTTTTGTGCCTTGTTCTGGTCGTGAACCAGTGGCCTGCATCTCATTGGTCAGTTACTGAATTTGCCGTTTTAGTGGTCGTTGAGTCAGGCAACAAGGCTTTTGAAAGCGACGAATGCCCCCAACGTGTGTTGAGGGCATATAGTGTCGTCGCGTCGACGATTATAGCACACAGCGTGACAGAAATTCAGGCATCACTCCGCGCAAAGTATCGTGCATGAGTGTTCCGTAAAGATTCCATGGAGTTCGCCCTGACTGTGACAATTTCAGTGTCTCGGCTTCTGCGAATTCGCGAGCGATGTATCCGCTCTTCTAACGCTGCCTGAGCATCCACATACGACGTCACAGAGACTTCGCCTGACGGCCTATGATATTCAATGAGATAGGAAGTCACTGCCACTCCTTTGCCTTAAGCTTCTTCACCAATAGAGCCAATTGAATCAGCCAATTGCTTCAGTTGAACAACCAATTTGTCGTCAAGTTTATCAATATCCAACCTGACATCTTGATATGGACCGCAGTCTACCCCTTTCTTACGTATATCGCTGTCTATCTGACGAAATAATTTTGCTTTCTTTTCTTCGAGCTCCTGTATCGCTTCTGCAATATCCTGCGCCTTATCTACCAGCATCTTGTAGATTTCTGGCGCACCATCAGGAAGTTCGCTGTACCGATGGACTCGACCAAATTTATCCCCGATCACCTCATTTAAATTTGCCCAAGCTGCCTGCGTCTTAGTTCTTAACTGAAGCTCAACACGCCCCGCAGGAGCAGTCAAGTGAAGATGTATTGCACGATATCCATACTGGGAATCTTTTAAATAGTTTCTTTCTTTTACCGCTGCACCTTCGGTCTCAAACCGGGCCTGCAAGACGTCAGAAATTTCTGACAAACAATCCAAAGAACAGTCAAGGTCCAAACGACACCCGGCCAAATCCTGGACACGGCTGAGTTTTGTACTAAGCCGATCAAGCTTATCGGCTATGGTGTCATCAGTTTTTACCCGATGACTGGACTCGATTGGAGGTTTAATTCGATAAGTCTCGCCATGAAAATCCTCGCTTTGAGAGAACTCCTCAACCTCTTCTAAAGCAATTGTAATAACGGTTTCATTTAACTTATCGAACCATGCCATTACTTGAAGATAGTCATCTTCATTGAGCTCCCTCCTACCTCTAATCCCTTCTCCGATACGGTTTATGGTGCCCTTTGAGAACGGGTGTTCTTCGTTAAGTTTCACGGACTCTCTTTACCTATTGTAGAACTTCACTCAATGAATAGATATTAACGTTTCCCTGTTCTTTTTTCGCGTATATAGCTCCCCGCTCAACCCATTTCCGCAGTAGCTCTGGGCTTACGTTGTGGCCTTGTTGTTGGAGTTTGTAACAGATGGTTCGTGCGGTGGGCCATGCTTTTGTTGTGTGTGGTGTGTGCCTGTCTTCTGACTGCGTGTGGGCTTGTTCCAAGGGTTATTCTTTCTCCGTGTGGTTGGTGGTGAGGTTAGTCATCGTTGCTCCGTGTGGTTGGGTAAGGGTTATTTGTCTGCCCAGAGTTCGTAGGCGTGGTCTTGCCAGGGGTCGTATTCGGGTTCTTCGTCTGGGTTGGGTTCGTTGGCATCATCGTGGGGCCATGCGTAAATCATTGGGTAACTCCTTAGATATGAGAAAACCCGCTACGCTTTTGGTAGCGGGTTGAGGGGGTAGTCTATTTATTTGTGTTCGGGCAAAAGATAAACTCCACGAACAATGCCGTAAACAAGACCTATTACCTCGACGACGATGGAGGTTAGGTAGGCGATTATGACTTGGTCGGATAAATAGAAACCTTCAGCGTCTGGTTTATGTGGGCCGTTAGCAATTTCGTAGAGAAAGATATGTGCAACTACAAGCTGTCCGATAAGTATTGTTAAAAGGGTTTTGGCGTAAATGGTTCGATATCGGGTGTCAGCTTTGTATCTGTCTTTTTCTAGCTCTTCACGCGTTGGGCGGTGATCCTTTTTAGGACGCCGGTCGAAGACTTTAGAAAGCCAGCCTGGCATCCATGATGGGTTCTGCTCTTTGAAGCTGGTTGGAAAGTTTGTTTCATCTATGCCATGTGTGCCTTCGGTGTTCTTTTCTTCCTCGGAAATTTGAGGTTGTTGTGGGCTTGGGTCTTTTGCAGAGGAGCTGTCCATTACACTAATCCGAGGCTATTAAGCCTGATTCCCATGGCGTCTTTCGACACATTGAAGGTACGCGCCAGGATTCCGACGTCTTGGATTTGTACGAACTTGTTTTTTACGGCCTCTGCGGGCATCAACAGTGCTGCTGCGAATCTGTTGGCGTAGATTTCTTCGATGTCCGTTCCGGTTGACGCAAGCGGTCCTCTATCTCTCCTCTCCTTTGGAAGATTTCGGCGCAGAGTGTCGTAATAGTGACCAAGCTCGTGAGCTATGGTAAAGCGTTTCCGCTCGGGTCCGTGCCATTGGTTAACTACGATGAAAGCGCCTTGGTCGTCCCAGTCTAGGTAGCCTGAGAGTTCGCGGGGGAGGTCGTATTCGTAGACTTGAACGTCGTAGACTCGTGCAATTTGTTCTGGGTCGATGGGTAAGTCAGCGACTCCTGCAGCGTCAGTGTAGGAAATGGTGATTGCTTGGTTTGCGTCGGCTGCTGGGGTGAGGGGTTCACCTGTCTCGAGCCGTGGAATGACTGGCATCTCCTTTGGCTCCTTTGCGCATTAGTGGGATTCTGTTCTTCTTTCTATGAATTTTACAGTTTTTGGTGCAATTTGAAAATGCTTTAGGCGGGACTTACTAGGCGTCATCGCCTGGTCCTTTTAGTAGTTTTATGAGGTCTTCGACTTCCATAATTGCCCATTGTTTTTCGGGGTTGGTTGTGCCGCGTCGTTTGGCTATTACGAGTCCTACGTGGGCGTCATCATTTTCGGCTTCTTGGTGGGCTTCTTTGGTCCACTCGGCTAGGTGGACTCTGCCGCCATAATTTTTGGTTTCTATGACGATGCGGCGGTTGTGTGAGTCTCGGACGTTGGCAACGTCCCCGGTGTCGCGTGCTCCCGTGCGGACCTTCCTGTCTATGCGGTCGTCGAGGTTGTCACGGAGGAAGTCGCTTATGAGGCGTTCAAAGCGTGCTCCGGCTTGTTTGGCGCTGTTTCTGTTTCGTGACATTTGTGGCCTTTCTGCGGCGCTGGTTCGTATTTCTGGGGTGTTTGCCCACAGGCGTTGTGTTTGTAGCTCTGTGGGGCTCCTAGGGGGTGTTTTGGGGTGGTTGTGTGTCTTCTTCTGGGGCGGGTAGGCGGTTTGGGTTGATTCCTCGTTTGAGGCGTTGGAAGAACTCCTCAGGTTGCATCTCCACCTCTGGGGGTTGTTGTTGGGCGCGGTGCCATCCGGCGCGGGCTATTTCGACCACGTCGTGGCCTTCGGGGTCTTGGGTTTCGTCGATGCCGGACCAGTGTGGCGGTGGGATGACTTTGTCGAGGGTGAACTGGTCGCCGTAGTTGCGTTTGGCGCGGGCTACGCGGTGTTTCCACCTGTGGGCTTCGAGGATGTATTTCTTTGATTCGTTGCGTTCCCACTGTTTGATGACTTGTTTAGCGGCGTTGATGATGTCCCAGGGGCCGGCCATGGTGTCGGTGTGTGTGGTTGCTGCCCAGTAGCGGATTGCTTCGGGCCATACGTCTTCGGGGACGTTGATGGTTTCTAGGACGTCTGCCCAGACGTTGAGGACGATGGGGTCGTCTTTGGGGAATTTGTTGGGGGCTGCTGCGGAGCCGTAGGCGATGATTTGGGATGCGAGTCGCATGTTTTCGGCTTGTGGCATGGGTGTCTCCTAGAAGGGCGGTTCGAGTTGTTTCGTTCCGGTGGGTTGTGGTTTTTGTGCTTCTTGGGCTTCGAGTTCGCGTGCCATGCGTTCGCCTAGTTCGATGTAGCGCTGGGATTTGGATTTTTGAGGCTGGCCGGTGGTGTTTTGTTTTTGTCGGCGCATCCAGACTCGCCATGTTGCGTCCCAGTCGGCTTTCCGTGCCTTGGCTCCAGTGATGGAGTGCCAGTAGTCGCAGAAGTTCTCGTGTTCGGTGGCGAGGTCGAGGTCTGGTCGTTCTGTGCGGATTTTGTTGACGGTCTCCGGTTTTGGTTCCCAGCCTCTGGGGAGGGGGTGATTCTTTTTGGGTTTGGTGGTTGTGTCTGGGCTGGGGCCACCATCCGCTTTTGCGGTGGTGGTCTCTACTACAGAACCTTTAGGTTCTGTGGTCGGGCCGGGTCGGGTCGGGGCGGGGCGGTGTGACACCGTTCTGTGACTCACAGCGATGTCACGTTGACCTGTCACATGTGAGTCACGCGTGACATTTTCGCGTTCTCCCTGCTCTTGGCGTTTTCGGTAGCGCGATTTGCGTTGCCTTTCGGCGGCTTCTTCGCGCTCGTTTAGCTTCTGTTCGCGACTGGGTTGCCACCCATTCCAGTCGTGAAAGCGGAACACTTTCGCACCGTTTTCGGACCTACCTTCAACCCAAATGCCCGCAGAAACGAGCGCATTTATTTGAGATTTCGTGCCTTTAAATCGTTTGACTTGGCTTGCCGGGATGACTCCGTCGGTTAGATGTTTGCCGCACCATGCGCCCGATTTAGTCCACAAACCGATAGCAGCGTTAGGCACGTCAAGAAACTTCGGATGGTCGTAGAAGCCATCGTCAACCTTGAACCAAGTCATCGTCTTGTACCTCCTTTTCTATGGATTGGAATAACTGGATTAATGCATCGAGGAAGTCCGGCCTAGCGCAGTACACGTCTTGGGATTCCAAGTAGGCGCGCATGTCCTGGCGGGCACGGTGGTCAGGGTCAGTCATGGATAAAGTCCGTTGGGGTTAGAAATAGACCCCGCCTGTGGACTATTGAGGTCCTGAACAAAACGGGGTTATGTGGTGGGGTCGACGAGGACGGTGGAGGTTGCTTTGAGAGTGAAGCGTCCGTCTCTGGTGGCCCCGTGAACTGTGCCGTCGTATTCGGCGGCGTAGGTGATGCGGTCGGCAATCTTCTCTGGGTCAAAGGTAGAGGGGAAAAGAACCACCCTTTTGCCCTTGTATTCGGGAAGTTCGGCGGCTTGAATCTTTACATACCCCATTTAAAATGGTGGCTCCTGATTCTGCTGTCCCGATTGTGCCGGCGGGGTCGACCACGCCCCGCTAGCAGCGGTTTGTCCATTCTGCGCGGCGTTATCCCACGACTGCTGCGCCTGGCTGGGCTGCTGCTGCGGCGCGGTAGGAAGCTTGTAAAAGCGCGTAGCACGGAACTCGACCTTGCTGCGCTTTTCACCGTCCTTGGTTTCCCACGAGCGAGTCACAAGCTTGCCAGTAACCGCAACCTGGTCACCCTTTTTCAAATCAGCGGCCATCTCAGCCCACGGGGTGGGATTCTGCTTATTGCCTTGCTCGTTCCAGATGGTTACATCTAGGTACATGCTGCGAGTCTTTACCCACTGGTTCTGCTCCTGGTCAAACCTATTGTCTGAGCTAGCTAGGGTGAAGTTAGCCACCGCGGCGCCCTGCGGGGTGAATCGTAGTTCTGCGTCGCGTGGGAGTCCGCCGGTGAGTGTAATGAGGTCAATCATTTATTTATTCTCCTGCAGTTCGTTCCAGCGGTCGCGGCCAAGGTTGATTACTTTTTGGGGCACATCACTTTCTTCGCGGATTTCGTTCATGAAGTCGGTGACTGCCTCAGCACTAGTCAGCTCTGCGAGTGCGGCTTTTACATCCCGCACGAACTGGTCATCTTCCGGTTCCTGCTCGGGCTCCTGCCGCATCTTTGGTGCCGGCGCGGAGACTGCTTGAGCAGCTACATCCTGACGAGTAGCGTTCATCTTTACCGGCTCCAATTCCAGGTCCTCGGCAGCGTACTTAATGCCCAGAAGAACGTTAGGGGCAAGGCGGCGAGACACTTCCGAAGCGGCCTTGGCGTACAACATGGCCTGCGGGTCGGTTTGATATCTCTTATTAGAGGTATAGCCCGCCTTCTTAGCACGGTCGATAGTCCACGTGGACGACTCCTGCTCCCCACTCGGCGCCACGCCACGCACCGTTACAGACTCATCACTGGATTCCACTGTCTTGAACTTATAGCCCTTGCCCTTAAGCAAAGCCACCATAGTTCGAGCGTAAATAGCTGGCTGCCCATGAATGACGAATACTTGCTGCAAAGCCTGTTGAGGCTTCAGCCCAAGCTCGGCACCATAAAGGATTGCGGCAGCACCATCATCAGGCTTACCGCGAAAAGTCTGTGGCACCATCTGGGTATTACATAGGACAGTCGCCAATTTATGTGCGGCATCCATAGCTTCAGCCTGGCGCATGAGACCGCTAAGTCCATTATCACTGAGCTCAGGCATAGAATCGTTGACAGTATCAAGTTGATTATTCACTGTTAGATGTTCCTTTCGTCGTCGAATCGGTCGAGGGTGATTTCTGTGAGTGTGAGGGCGGTTTCCTCATCGTGGCCGCGGGCGGTGAAGCACTCCATGAGGTAATGTGCCTGGTCGGCAAAAGCAGTCAGCGCCGCATAGTTTGCTTCTGTCACGGTGCGTGCGACTTCGAGTCGTCGCCGCGGCATATCACTCGGAATTGGAGTCATAGTTTCTGGCGCTCCTTGTCTGCTTGGTCGTGGATTTGTTGGTAGAGGTCACGCATTTCTGGGAACGTGTCTCCGTGGTCGCGCATCCAGTCGAAGGCTTCGCATTGTGCTCTGTTTAGGGCGCGGTTCTTTGCCCCCTTGCTTGGTTCTGTGGTGTAGATGCTCATTAGTTGACGACCTTTGTGAGTCGGAGGCGTGTGGAGCCTCGGCGGGTTTTGGTGTTGAACTCGGCGTAGAGGTCCGGGTGGGCGGTCTTAAACGCCTTAGAGTCGAATGTCTTAGAATCCTTGGTGGTGGACACACTCACCTTGTAGCCGGCGTGCGTACCCGCGTAGGAATCACCGAGTAGTTTCAAAAGGTCTTTCTTGTAGGTCTTGGCTAGGTCAGACCAGCTGGCGGATTTTTCTTCCGCGTCCGCTAGTTGCGCTACGAGGCCTTCTACCTCGTCGGCGTCTTCTAGGCTGGTGACCTCACCCATCCAATCCGGGGTAGTGCCTTCCAGCCAAGCGAACCACTCGGCGGCGGTGCGTTGCATGCCCTCCACCACCTTGGGGTCATAGTGGATTACCTGATATTCGTACCCGTCCGGGGTGAACTCGCCGTCCTGCTCCTGGTAGTACTCCACTAGCAGCACGCACGCCTCGGCGCCCGCATGCCACATGTTTGCCTGCACCTGCAGGTAGTACCCGTCGGGGCACCAATCATGCCAATACCCACCAGTGAACGGGTGTTTAGCGGTTTTAATCTCACCAATGACCTCCCCGTCCTCACTGAAAAGGTCTGGGGTGCCACACAGGCGCTCATCATCTTTGTTGATGATGATGGTTTGCGGGTCCGCGTTGTACACAAGACGCGAATCAACCTCCACCACAAGCGGCGCCAGCACGGGTTCGCGGGCAGTGCCCCAAACCGTGTAGTCATTACCGCCCCACCGCTTCCCTGTTTCTTTCTGCTCGCGCAGCTCCTGCCACTGTCTAGCAGTCCTGCTTAAATGCAGGTCCCTTAGCTCCGTTGAGGTGAGGTGCTGACGGCGGAACTCGAACCACTCATCATTATTCTCTGGTTTGAATGTCCTCAATTTAGTTCTTCCTCTTAAAAATCGTGGTGCCCTTATTCGACTCACGCAGAACTTTCTTCGCATTCCTCGCATGGCGCTCACAGAACCGGAACCCAACCCCTACACCAGGAATGTCCTCACCCTCAAGTAGGCAGTTCGCATAAAGGCAGCGGTCCCGCTGCTCATAGCAGCGCTTGATATACTCCCTCGCTGCCCTCACCGTCTGATACCTACGCGGCGCATCCCCAAGGTTCACCACCCACTCCCCCTTATAGAGGACAGGGTGAAACTTCTGGTATGCCTGTTCTAACGTGATTCCTACATCCATACTGGCGGCACCGAAATAACCCAATGGAAAACAAATCCAACCATGCCGCCAAACACGCCAGTAGCCCAACACAGGCGAACCCGCTTAGCGGCAACATCCTGCCAATACGCCAACTCCTTATACGTCGGCTCCCAGCGCTCCGAGCGATTACTTACGCACATGACAAAACCTCCTCTCATAAGCAGAAATCTGGCCGGCCACACTATTGGCACCACTAGCAAGCGTGAGAATTTGACGACGAGTCTTCTCAGGAAGATGAGCAAGGTTGTAAATCGTCTTCAGCCGAGCCTCAATATCCCTCATATAAGCCTTCGCCTCAGAAGCCGTAATCTGACGCATCATCTACCTCCAAATCATGACAAAAGTTCGATTAGTTCCTTGGAACATGCGTTTTATAAAACCCATTGGTTCTCCCCCATCAAAAAAGCATCACACCACTCAGACTTGACGCGATACGTACGCCCGGCCTTCACCGAACGCAATTCTTTACGCTGCAAAAATCGATACACCGTCTCCGGATGCATACCCATATACTCAGCAGCTTCCTTCGCGGTAAACCATTTCCTGATACAATCCATAACGCCCTTTCTGGAAAGAAGAGATTGAATCACGGGTAAGGCCCCTGCACTTCTCAGTTCATGCAGGGGCCTTCACCCATGAAAACTTCCGAAAAATAAACGGGGATGCAGGTGCAGCAGAGCGCAGCAGCGGCAAGTGCCGGAAGCCGCCAAATCCTGGGATACTGCCCTTGAAGCGGTCAGTGTCCAACCCGCCCTTAACAACCCCTAGTGCGCAGCCGGGGAGTTGCACCCCGGTGGTCTTTTGTAAGCACAAATTTCTTTAGCCCCTGTAGTAGGTACAAGAAAAATGTGAATAGTTACTCCTCTGCGCTAGTACGCCCCTTCAGGCCACCTGAAGAGGCCAGATAAAATGTGAAAGCATGAACGCGTTCGAAATAATCTCCACACTCATCGCCGCAGTCTCCGCCGGCATCGCACTCTGGCAAGCAATAGACGCATCAAAATCACGCAAATCAGCAGAGACTGCACAAGCCGAAGCCGCAGAAAGCTCCGACCGAGCCGCCCGCAGCGCCGAACAAGCCGCAGCAGAACAACGAAAAATCGCCGAAGCACAAGCAGCAATCTCCGCATACACGCAGAAACTCGCCGCAGCGAACTGACGAAACGTCACCCTGCACCACGAGAGCAAAAAGAACTACGCCATCGCCAACGAAACCGGTGAAATCATCACCAACGTCAGCATCAACCCAACCAGAGACGACCAAGCAGCCACCATGAGCGCTGAAACCGCCGCCGCCCTCGACCACGGAGACGTCATCGAAGTACTCCTTGGCTTCCAGGGAAAATACGTCCTACAGTGGACAGACAGCGAAGGTAAACAGCAGCAAAAAGCAGCAATTGCTAATGCCGATTGATGTGGTTGACATAGATAGCGCACCCCGCAGAAATCAAGGCACACGCCGAAATAATAATCGGAGCAACCATACCGAAACACCTCCCCTCCACAATCAACTATCCGCCTCACGGTGTGTGAGGCCAGTGCCGCGCCCAGGACTTGCACCCGGGGAGTAGCTCATTCACGGCCTAGTGTTTTACGTCCTTGGTGGTTCCCTCCCGCTTACGGCGGGGTTCCTGCCTGTCGGCTTGGCCAATGCTTCACGGACACGTCAACGTGGTTCTTGGCCCAGTATCTTCTATCAGGACAATTCACTAATTCAGTTCTCTGTACAGCTCGGGTCTTTCGACCCTGTGCGCTACCGGGGCCACGCTCCCCGGGCGGACTACCTAGCGCTTAAAGTCCCGTGACGTTATTAACGGGTACTGATACACCCTCGATATGACGAAAAGTGACGATATTTCAGCGCCTGCTGAGTCGGGCTAAAATAAACTCATGGCAATAACTGCACTCATAAGCGCAATAACCGGACTTGCCGCACTACTACTAGGAATCAAACAATTCCAACACGCCCGCCAATACGACGGCGCACACCAAATAGCAATGGGCTTCAGCAACTACGGAACCCCCACCATCGCCTCAGGAATGAAAGAGCCCATTGACGAAATCGAAATACAACTCCACTACCAGGGCTTCCAACCCCTCTACGGAGTCAAGATGTCCCTCCTCTGAGACAATGGCGAACACTGGGACCTCTACCCCGAGACTCAGCTTCAGCCTGGAGAAAAATTCGGCCCGAAGGTTCTAAAAATACCGTGTAGCGACCTGGATAAAGTACACCTACATGTCGCATGGCAGACTCCACATCCTGCCATTCTGAAAAACAAGAATCGGTATCAAGCACTCCGGATGAACCTGGCTCAAGAGGCTCAACAATGGCGATGGCGTCCATTCGAACACCTCCATCGGCGCCGGCACTCGCCACTCGGAAAGTGGAAGGCAATTCATAATTCCCCAACCGACCAACAGAACTTCCCCGGCTGGCCCCACGGCCCCGCAGCCAAGACCATAGACTGGTAAACATCAACAACACTCCTCTAAACGCATTCGACCAATACCGCCCACACACGTGGCTTTTACATATGCGCTAGGCGTAGTACTCATCCCACACCTGCTGCATCAGCTCCCGGTCGGCCTCGGTGTAGCCGTTAACCTGGCGCACCTGACCGTTAGGCAGGGTAAGGTCATACTTTTCTGGTTCGCGTCCCTTTTCCAGCGTGTACAGTGCCTTCATGCGCTTGCCGAACATCGGCGCCACGGACTTCATCTTCTTGTTGGACAGGTTCTTCGACTTCAAAAAATCCGCCGTGTACAAGGGCCGAGTCTCCGGGTCCAACTCCGGCACCTCACCCAAACCACGAGCGAGTACAATCCTCGCCTTCGCCTCCAAATGGTCAGGATGAATCAAACCCTTCGCCGCCTGACACAACTCCATCCGCATCTGAGACTCACGCATCAAAGCGTTAATCTGGTGCTCGGCCTGTACCAGTTGATTTTCCATAGCCACAAAGGCCTTAATGAGGTTCTTCTTGAAATCAACCACTATCGGCGTATTGCGGAACAGGGTCATTGCGAACATCGCTTGCTCACGATTCAGGACCGCAATGTTGGTCTTTTGCGCTCCGCCTGCGGTTTGGCGGGTTCGCGTTTCAAACGCGACCCTTCCAAACTCTTCGAAGTCTGCTAGGTTCTTACGAATCGTTTCCAGTACGTTCTTGTGCTGAATCCCAACGCCGCTGGCGATAATCTCCGAGGTGGTGGTTAGGGTTCCATCATTGTTGGCATGAACCAGTTGGTTGTCCATTGTGATACTGTCCTTTGTGAGTGGTATTTTCCTTAGGCTTGGTGTTCCAGCACCGGGCCTTTTCTATGCGGTGAGTGCTTCTAGGTCGTCGGCTATGAGGATGCGTTCTGGCCTAGCGCCGAGGGCCGCGAGTGCTTGAAGCACGTCTGGTTTGGGTGTTCGTGTGCTTAGTGCGCGTCCCCAGGTTGAGCGGGACACGTTGGTGCGTTGTGTTAGTTCGACTGTTGAACCGATTCGGTTTATTTTTTTAACGCGTTCCACTTCGTCCAGACTGATTAAGAACTGAGCCATTTTGTTTCCTCCTTTCACTCGGTTGATTTAATATTGAACCACTGTCCGCATAATGTCAATAATGTGATTCACTATGGGGGCACTCATTTAGCGTTCGTAAAGGCAGGAATGGGTTGCGTGCGTCAAAATTGACTCACTAAGATGTAGACATGATTGATTACCGGGACTGGTATAAGTCCGCAACAGGACAACGCGTAACAGCAGAAACAATTGGCAAACTCATCGGAGCATCACGCCCGACCGTGACTCGCCGCCTCACCCAAGACGGACTCACCGCTGACGAAATAATCAAGGTCAGCCGAGGACTGCACGTAAACCCCATCGACGCGCTAGTAGACCTCGGACACGTCACCGAAGCCGAAGCCATGAGCCACCTAGACAACAACGGCAAACTATTGGACACCACTGAGGACGGGGAACTAGCCATCGAACTGGCACGTCGTCTCAACCCCGCTACCCGCGCTAATGAGATAGACGAGCTGGCTTCTCGTCGTGCGGGTGCCCCCGTGTCCGATGATGATGATTCAATGCCGTTGAGTGCGGTTGCTTATAGCGGCCCGGACGAAGACGCGGAAAGGAATGATGCGGATGACGATTAGCGCGGTAGAGCTGCACCTCCTCGCGGAAAGCATGGGCGTGCAGCTACAGCGCCACTCGGGCGGGCGCCCCGGCTGGTACGACCACCACCGACGGATAATCAGCACTCGACGCGGTCAATCCATCAGCCAATACAAAAGCGTCCTCGCCCACGAACTCGGCCACGCACACTACGGTGACACCCCAACCGGCAACGGCCACTATGACCAACGACAAGAACAACGAGCCGACAAATACGCCGCCCACCTACTCATCAATCCAGCCGACTTCGAAGCCTCCGCCATATGGCACCAAGACTGCCTACCAGCCATAGCCGACGACCTCGAAGTCACCCACCATCTGCTAAAAATATGGATGGAATTATTCCAAAGTGGGAAGTTAAACTCCCTCACCTACGCAAACCTTTAACCCCGAAGGAAACCATGAGCATCGACCAAGCCGTACAATCCCTATCGAGCAAAGTGCAAGAGCTCAAGCCCATAATTAACACCGAAGAAGCAACTAAGACTGCACTTATCATCCCCTTCATCAGCACAGTGTTGGGATACGACGTCACAGACCCCCGTGAAGTAATCCCCGAATACACCGCAGACGTGGGAGTTAAAAAGGGAGAAAAAGTTGACTTCGCCATCAAATCGGGAGACGACTTCCGATTCCTCATTGAGTGCAAGAAAATAGGCGAACCACTCAACCTCGGGCATGCCAACCAACTAGTCCGCTATTTCAACGTCACGGACACCGAATTCGCCATCCTCACCAACGGGGAAGTCTACGAATTCTATGCGCAAATAGACGCAGCAAACCGCATGGACGAAAAGCCATTCATGACGCTGGACCTCGCAAACGTGGATGCCCGTATCTTCCCCCATCTAGAGATGTGCACAAAGTCTCGCTTTGACTCGGAAACAATAGCAGCTTCCGCAGAACAGCTGAAGTACATCTCCGAAATACGAAAAGTACTATCGTCCCAATTCAAGGAACCGGATTCCGATTGGGTAAAGCTGATAGCAAGCAGGGTCACGTCTCGCAGAATGACCACACAAAACCTACAAATATTTACTCAGCTCGTTGAAACCGCCCAATCACAATTCCTAAAAGATGAAGCCAATAGGCGGCTACGTTCTGCGCAGGACTTCGACGAAGCTTCAACGCCGAGCTATCAAAGCGTAATTGAAACACAAGAGGACGAGGAACCAGAACCTGATTCCGATGGAATCATCACCACCGAAGAAGAACTTCAAGCATTCTCTATCATTAGAGCTATCTGTTGCGCCGAAGTTCCGGTAAATGATGTGACGCTTCGCGACGCGAAAAGCTACTGCGCAATCCTCTACCAAGACAACAACCGGAACCCAATCGCCCGGCTCTACTTCGACCGCAGAACACCTCGAATCGGCATCTTCGATACAGAGCGAGACCAAAACTACTTCGATCTAGACGAAATCGAAGACATCTACAACTACGCCGAACTCCTACAGCAAAGATGCCGATTCCTAAAAGAAAATTCCTAAAGCGGGCCAACACGAGAGGACAGACAGCACAAAAGACACCTAACAGAAGTCATCAAAAAATAATCGACACTGACCCCAGGGGCAAAGGAATTCTCGACCTAATGTCTTACTCCCATTCGGGAACCCAGCCTGATCCATCACGAGTCAGTGTCTCTAAGTCAGACAGTACCTCGTCTACGCATAAACAAACAACCTTTAACACGCCAATGCTTGACGCCCGTATCGATGTGGCGCAAGCCTGCGGCTACCGAATCCGGTGGCATCGTGGTGGGCCGAAAGCAGCATGGATACCCCGCAGAAACACCATCACGCTCCGCCTCGGCATGGACGATGCGCACCCTATGCTCCCTCGCCCACGAGCTAGGCCACGCGCATTATGGTGACCCTCCCGGCCACCACGGCGCCCATGAAATCCGCGCAGACCGCTTCGCAGCCCGACTCCTCATCAACCCCACCGAATACGCCACAGCAGAAGCAATCTACGGACCACACCCAGCCGCCATCGCAGCAGAGTTAGGAGTGACCGTCAATATTTTGAAATCATGGCAACAGCTGTACACAGCACTAATGGTGAAAAGCAGTTAGCAGCAAAAGGAGGGGCCATGAGTTTCACAAACTATGCCCCTCCTCTTTTACCACTATCCCAGATAGAGCAGAAAAGGCCGCCGGATGCCTTTCTACAAGGATGAACTACGTAGCCCCAGCGGCCTTTCCTAGACCCGCCGCTAAAGTACAGAAGGAAGGCGGCGGGACTTAGGGTAAGAGTGCCCTAAAGTCAGCCAGCGTAAGAATTCTGACCGACAGCACTAAGCCTAGTATTACTAACTAAAAATAGCGACATCTCTCTCTGTGAAATTGACTTCATACCACAGGAAACAAATCCATACGCAGGATATTCAAAGTAAAGTATGGCCCACCACAATCAGAGGAAGTTAGCCTAGTAAAACGTAAAAGGCCGCTAAGAGTGCAAGGGGTACCAGCACTACTTAGCGGCCGCAACATGAGCTACTTTTCTACATTAATACAACCAACGTAGAAAAGATCAGGAGAGCGGAATCGAACTCTCAACCGGCCAGTACGTACATCCCCAGCCGGTGTCGAAAACACTAGCCGACTAAAGCTAACCCCGCAACCATTATTCAGCACGACATCAAATTAAAGAACTAGGCGAACTACTACAACCGACTTACCACCCTCATACCAAGAATTTAATGTAAGCGTCAACACTAAACACTTAGGAGTTCACCGAGGCCATCCATGGGCGCCTACACGCTTCGACCAAGCCCTCCCATTTCAGTTCCTGTGCATTCCACCACAAAACCTGACTTTTACTTTAAAATAAGCTAGCATTCCTTTTTGCGTGCTTAACACCCCCATACGACTCAAGGAGACACAATGCTACGCAAGGCAACCATCGGACTGACCACCTTGGCCATCGCCACCACCACCGCCATCGCACCAGCAATGGCAGACGACACCGTCACCTCTGAAACTACCTCTGCCGACGCTGTCGCCACCACCGAAGCCGCCCCTGAACAAAACGACGCAGCTTCCTCCAAGCTCGACAAAGAAGGCATCCACGCCAAGTTCGAGGAGCTCTCCAGCAAGCACAAGGAAAACAAGCAAGACCTCGACGCTAAGCACGAAGAGCACAAGAAGAACTTCGACGCAAAGCTCGACCAGCTCTCCAGCAAGACTGAAGACTTCAACGCTAAGGTCGATAAGTTCGTCAAGAACATTGACTTCAGCAAAATCGAGGACGCACTGAAGGTCGTAGAAAAGATCATCGTAATCGCCGGCAAGCTCGCCTAACACGCGTCTTTCAACTCCACCATTGCCTCGGGCACAACACTAGTGCTCAAGGCAATTTTTTATTCCCCCATTCACCTCAAATTTGTGCAGACTGACACAAAAGAATGCAGTTTCCCCGCACAGGCACTACCCTTCTTACTGGGTAAACCTACCCTGAAAGCACCCCCCGATAAGGAGACACAATGCTACGTAAAGCAACCATCGGCCTGACCACCTTGGCCATCGCCACCACCACCGCCATCGCACCAGCAATGGCAGACGACGCAGCCCCCACCAAAGAAACCACTGCAACAACAACTACCACCACAGAAGGCAACTCCTCTCAGCCAGAGAACGCCAAGCACCAAAAGAAGGAAAAGACCCCCGAAGAAAAGCTGCAACAAGCAGAAATCGCTGCCAAGCGACTCGATAACGCTAAGAAAGGCATTGAAGTAACCAAAACCATTGTTGAGATTGGCCTCAAAGTCGGCGAATTTCTATTCCCAGTAGCCGCATAGCCCTATCTCTCCACCGGGCCCCGGCAATCCACAGTATTTGGATTGCCGGGGCTTTTATACAACACAAAGATCTCTATCATGTCTTCAATCAAGTCTTACAAGACCGCAAAAGGAAAGTCCTGGCGGGTCCAGTACCGCGACCCAAACGGCACATCCCACACAAAACGAGGATTCCGCACCAAAAACGAAGCGCAAGCATGGGCCGACAAAAACGCAGTCAATATACGCGAAAACGACTGGATAAACCCCAACGCCGGCAAAATCACCATCGAACAAATGGCCGTCCCATGGCTCACGAACATCACCCACCTCAAACCAAAGACTAAATACGACATGCTCGCTATATGGCGAAACCACGTGAAACCACAATGGGGGAACCGCCAAATATCAAGCATCAAACCATCAGAAGTACAAGTCTGGGTCTCATCACTGGACAAATCAGCCTCACTCGTACGACAAGCACACGCCGTACTAGCCCAAATCCTCGACTTAGCGGTAATGGACAAAGCCATACGCAACAACCCAGCCCGAGGAATTAAACTACCCCGCAAAACCGCCGCAAAAAAGATATACCTCACCGCAGAACAACTCGGACTACTCGTTAACGAATGCACTAAGTACAAAGAACTCGTATGGTTACTAGGCACCGTGGGTCTTCGCTGGGGCGAAGCAGCAGCCCTCAGAGTCCGCGACGTAGACGTCACGCGAAACCGAATCAGCATTGAACGAAACGCCGTCACAGTAGGCACCGAAGTGGTTATTGGCACGCCTAAGACACATGAGGTACGCGAAGTGGCTGTGCCGGCATCGGTGATGCGGATGCTTATACCGGTAATGGAAGGTAAAAGCCCGGATGAGTTGTTATGGCCGCGTCGTGATGGTTCGCCGATGAAGCCGCCTACGCATGGCAAGTGGTACTACAACGCGTTGGATAGGTGTATGGATAAGTACCCGGATTTTCCGCGTGTGACTCCGCATGGTCTTAGGCATGTGGCCGCCGGGTTGATGGTGTCGGCTGGGGCGAATGTGAAAGTTATCCAGCGTGAGCTCGGCCATTCTTCAGCGGCGATGACGCTTGATATTTACGCTGAATTGTTTGATGAGGATTTGGAGGCGGTGGGCAGCGCTGTGGACGAAAAGATTTCAGATGTCGTCAGGTTGTCGTCACGTAGGGCTTGAAGAGGGTGTTTATGCAGGTTAAATAGGGTTTAGGTCACTGGTTCGAGCCCAGTTGGAGGAGCAAAAATCCCGCTTAGCTTTGCTAAGCGGGTACTTTTGTATTGAGCCCTATTACCTCTGAGCTAGAACGGCTTGTGGCCTAGTCGTTGATGTACAGATACTGCTTATTTACGAACTCATCTAGGGCAAAGACAGAAAGTTCGCGGCCGTAGCCGGAATTCTTGATTCCGCCGAAAGGCAGCACTGGGGAGAAGTACTGTCCTAGGTTGACGTGGATCATTCCGGTATCGATCTGGTCAGCCACGTTGGTGGCACGCTCGGTGTCCTCAGAGAAGACGGCGCCGCCCAGACCGTAGTTGGAGTTATTGGCTAGCTCCACTGCTTCCTTTTCGGAAGAGACCTTATAGATTTCGGCCACAGGGCCGAAGAACTCCTCATAGTAGGAGTCGGAGCCTACGGGGACGTCGGTAAGCACGGTTGGCGTGTAGTAGGCCGCAGTCTCATGCAGCTCGCCACCGGTACGGATAGTGGCACCATTGTCCACGGCACGCTGGACCTGCTTGTCTAGGTTCTCTGCAGCGCTGCGCGAGGACATTGGGTAGTACTGGTTATCCGCTGGGCTGGAAGGATCACCTTGTGCCATTCCCTCGGCGATGCGCACCATTTCATCAACAAACTCGTCGTAGATATCCTCCATGACGATGATGCGCTTATTGGAGGTGCAGGCCTGGCCGACGTTCTCGATGCGCTTGACCCAGGCTTCCTCAGCCGCCTTAGTGATATCGGCGGCATCGAGAATAATATACGGATCAGTGCCGCCGAGCTCCAGCACAGCCTTCTTAAGGTTGCGGCCGGCGATTTCCGCAATGGCGGCGCCGGCACGCTCAGAACCAGTGAGAGAAACACCTTGGACGCGCGGATCAGCAATAACGTCCGCAATCTGGTCATGATCGGCATATAAATTGATGTACACACCCTCGGGCAGGCCCGCCTCGCGGAAGATCTCCTCGATAGCAGCGGCGGACTTCGGGGTAATTTCGGCATGCTTTAGCAAAATGCAATTGCCGTTCATCAGGTTCGGTCCGGCAAAGCGGGCGACCTGGTAGATGGGATAGTTCCACGGCATGATGCCCAGGAGGGAGCCAACGGGAAGGCGGCGAACCACGGCCTTTCCGCCGGGTACATCGACTGGCTTGTCTTTATTGTGCTCTGCCGCATTATCCGCATAGAACTGCAGGATATCGCCGGAGAAGTTGATCTCCCACTCCCCTTCCGGGGTGGCCTTGCCCATTTCTTGGGCCTCAATCTTGGCTAGTTCGCCCTTACGCTCCTTAAAGAGCTCAGCAGCACGGGAGACAATCTTGGCGCGCTCGTCAATTGGGGTCTTACGCCAGGTTTGAAAGGCCTCGTGAGACTTGGCTAGTGCATCCTGGATCTGCTCGTCGGTAAAGGTATCGAAGGTTTCTGCCACTTCATTTGTGGCGGGGTTGGTAACTGCGTAGCCCTTAGACATCGGGACTTCCTTCCTATGGGGTGTTGATATTGATGTACATCGCGAAGGCATTGTGCCTGTCACAACAGTACGCGACTTTTGTTATCCATGTCACCGATTTAAGCGCCGACGGCCATCGAGCCGTCCTTCATTTTCACGCCCTCATCCTGCTTCATGTAGGTGGCATCACGGGTAAGCATCTGGCGGACCATGTCCTCATTCTTCTGGATTTCCGCCTCGAGGGCTTCTTTGTCTTGGCGCAGCAGGTCAAAGCGCTCTTGTACTAGTGGGGCTTCCATCTCCAGGATGGGCTGCATCACCGATTTCGCCACGCCGCAGGCATCAGCCACCTCATCGCCGTGGATGATGCGCACGTGCGCAGCGGTCCAATCTGCAAGTGTGTCTTCTGGGAAACCAGTGAGTTCCCTAGCATTGACAACGAAGCCAGACATCAAGGCATCGACAAGCTGGCGGGCAGCCTCGTTAATCTCGCCGTCGACGGCATGGATGGCGTCCATGGTCTCCTGTGAGGCCTCTACGCCATCCTCGCCGCGGAAGAGATCGGGACGGATTCCCAACATGCGGCCGACTATCTTCCACAGGTAGAACACATCCTTTTCTTCTTCCGCGGTGAGCTGCCAGCCCATGCGGCGCAGCCCGGCATAAGGGATATATGTGAAATCAAACCAGGTGCGTAGCATGTCGAATTCACTAATCGGCGCACCATACTCGGAATAGTCCAACCCCTTGCGGTTATGTACGCGGCGTACATGAGCGTGAATCGCGCGCACCATACCGGTATGGACAAAGCCCTCCCCTCCTGGCTGCAAAGCATCCGGCAGGTAAAGCGAATAGGTCCAATTTGTGGTGTAGGCAAGGCGCTTGACTGCACCGTCAGTAAGCTCGCCGGTGTTAACCAAAAGGTCAGCGATGGCCGGGGTAGCATACGTATGCACCAAGGAACCAGGGCCCAACGCCAGACCGTGACTCAACGGCGGTATGGATAGGTAAGTGCGGCGACCGCGCTCAAGCTTTTCCGCGTCTAGACCCGCAAGTGCCTTGGTCATATCCTCAATCAATGCCGCTACCTCAGGCAGGGTATTGTCATCGGCGGTGCCGCGAGCTAAGGCCTCGCGCAGGTTGGGCATGATTTCCTTGACCGTATGACCGCTGGTGAATAGGGCGTCTGCCACGGGATCCATAGCCCAGAAGGCCTCTTGGTAGCGGTCTACGCGCTGCGTGCCATACTTGGCCACAAATTCTTCGCGGCTACCGCGGCCGGCCGGCCATTCATTTACGGTGCTCAACGGTGCTGGTGCATTCATTGTGGTTTCTCCTTATAGTCTGGTGAGAGTTGGTGAAGTCGGTTTAGCTGCGGGCTTCTTTCGAGTCATCGTGCAAGGTGTAATCGGACTTGGTATCTGGTTCGTTCTTAGCGATGTAGTCTTTGATCACCTCCGTCACCGCAGTCCAAGGGGGCTTGCCGTTATTGGCTCGCTTTATCCTGGCCCTTTTCGCGCCTGGCAGCTTGTCCCGAATTCGGGCCGCACGAGCTTCCGCTTTAGCGGCCGCCTTGAAGAGGATGGCCCAAGGCCTAAAGTTGATCTTTTCCCAGCGTGTGCCCTGCACCATAAACTTGGTGTCTTTCTCGCCGCAGATGGTAGATAGTGCGCCAAGGGCAACGTGCGGCACGAGGGGGTTGAGGCTTTCCAGGATGGACATCAGCGCGGTAGCCACACGCTCGTGGTAAGCAGAGGAATATCCGCCATTGCCATAGATATAATCAGTCATCTTGCGCATTTCATCGCCAGTTTTAGGAATAAGGCGCTCCTCCGCTCCCATCATGTAGAGGATGTATCCCCAATACTGAGCCACGTCATCCCACTCCTGGCCGCTATGCGGACGGCCAAAGAACTCGTCGATTGCAAGCGGCATCATGCCAAACCAGCCTTCTCCAGAGACGAGGAAACTGGAGCCGATTGGACGCCCGAACTCGTTATAGTGCTCCGGACCCCACATCTTTTCCAATCCGCGGTTTGCCTGGGCGGGGAGCAAACGCACGCGCACCGCCGCCTTGCGCCCCTCACCAAAGCGCTCGAAAACGTTCTTCTTTCCTAGATCCACAAAGAACTGTACAGTCTCAATAGACCGTTGCATGGCTTGAAACTCAAACATTCCGGTCTCGCCTGTGGCCGCTGAGGTGCGATCCTCCAACGTAGTTGCCCAATAAGCAAAGGCGATAGCAAGAATCTCTGAGGTGCGGGTGACGTTGTAATAGGCTACGCGCCCGCGTTCGGCGGCCTCGAGATCTAGCCAATTTGGGATCCGATCTATTTCCTGGAAAAACTCCACCAACTCAGGGGCAGGTTCACGCACAGTATCGATGCCCTGATTTAGCGCCTGCTCGAATTTCTTCCGCGATTCCTTCGCACCATCGCGACGGAAGGCTTGGGCAAGCTTCTCACCCACCTCGTCGGTTTGCCACATGTGGTCATCTAAAAGGCGGGTTTGCGCTGTACCGTAGCCCTCCCAAGAATCTTCCACTGAGTGCCAAGAATCAAAAATATTATGGCGCAGCACGGACCAGCTCGGGGTGGGGGTGCGCCGCTTAGGTGCCGGGCGCAGCGGCATTCCATCGCGATAGAAGTAGCGGAAATCTTCATAAGGATTATCGGACATCGGCAAAATCTCTGGCTGCGTGGTTTCGCTCGCCAAGGGCTTGGTGGGAGTTGACATTGCAGTGACTCTCTTTCTTAGTTCAAGTGTCATGCCACACACTGTTGAACAATGTGTGCTCTAAATCACTGTTGGTGCGTAATGGTTATCGTATAGAGGGCCGGATCGCACCGCAACGGGACCCGCAGTGGTTTGCCCATTTTGCTTTGCCTTAGACTTTCAAAAGTAGGTAAAAGGTCTCGGACTACACTCCCCCACCACGAGAAATAAGACGAGTGGATGCGCCAAAAGATTTTTAAATTGGAAGTGTTCACCCACCCATGTGGGTGTATCAAACACGGTCAATTGGCGCGAGATTGCCACATGAGTGACATGGAGCTCATGTAGTAGATACTATGTCCTCAATCACTTTAAAAGGCTGAATGGCGTGAAGCGCCACCGCGAGACACCAACGAACTGCAGGACGTGTAAAGGCTTCACATTCTTCCCTCGCTCCGCCCACGCCATTGAGCAGAAAGGGGCCACGATGGACGAAACTTCCTTAAAACACTCTCCGGCACGAGGCACAGCAAAACGGAGCGAAGGTTCGCGGCTGCGGGCCACAGTACAGCAGGTCACCCCAGTCGCTGATGACCTTATGGTGCTGGAATTCTGCTTAAAGGATGGCGAGGAACTCCCCGACTACTCCCCCGGCTGCCACGTAGACGTCACACTCACCGGACCAGAAGAAACGGAATTAGTGCGCCAGTACTCTGTTTTTGAAATGCCACCCAAGGAGATCTCCAGTTGTGACGCCGGTGCACATTTAACTTACGGCATCGCCGTTAAACGCGAAGAGAATTCACGGGGTGGATCCCTTGCCATGATGCAACTTCGCGCGGGCGATGAGTTACTCATCTCCCCAGCGCACAATAACTTCGAACTCGTTGACACCGCCAGCTACTATGTACTCGTCGGCGCCGGTGTGGGTATTGCGCCTATGCTATCCATGGCCCAATCGCTACAGCGCCAAGGCAAACCCTTCATGGTTCTCTACTTCGCCTCTAGCATTACCCGCGCCGTACTCCTGCCCCAATTGCGCAGCATATGCGGCGATAGTCTCATTGAAGTTTTTGGCTCACCCCGTGCACGGCAAGAAGAAATCTACCGACACCTATTATCCCAAGCCCCGCAGGAAACAGTGTTTTATGTATGCGGTCCGCAAGGGTTCATGTCCGGCGCGAAGGAGGTAGTGCTGGACTATCTGCCCCACCAGAATTTCCACTGGGAAAACTTCCACCCTGATATAGAAGCGCTTAGCGGAGAGAAAAATGCCGGTGCAGGCGATTGCGCTTTCGACGTGGAATTTTGTGGGGAAACCGTACACGTTCCAGCCAATGTCACTGTACTCGAGGCACTCGAGGAAGCTGACTTGCCGGTGATGTCACGTTGTTTAGAAGGCACCTGCAGCACCTGCGTTATGAAGGTGCTAGAAGGCGAGCCAGAACATCGAGATTCCGTCTTTAATGAGCAAATGCATGCAGACGGCGCCTTTGCGCCCTGCGTTTCACGGTCACTGGATAGACGCCTGGTGCTCGAGCGCTGGCGCCGCTAAGGCACTACGTTTTAGAGCGAACGCACCATCACGACCCCAATGATGACTAAGGCCAGTCCCACTACACGGTGAATAGGGGGCAGTCCCCGGCGCGCATGCCCCCAGCCGAGCGACTCTACTACCTGACCGCACACAATTGATCCCACCAGCGATCCAATCACGGTTGTTCCCGTGCCCAAGATGGGAGAAAGCGTAGCCCCGCCAACCACGAAGAGAGCCCCTAGCACTCCACCGAACCACATCCACCATGGACCAGGGGCGGGACGGGTGAAAAGAGCACGCCGCGGACCAAGGGGGACAATAGACAGCACTGCAAGCAAAAGCACGCCGACCGCTAGAGAAATCTCGCCGGCGGGAAGGGGGCTGCCCAATGCACGGCCGAGGAAGCCGTTGACAGCAGTTTGGGTTGCTGAGCCCATTCCAATAAGAACCCCAAAAAGCCGCCACAACCACAGCTTCACACCACTGGCTGTGGCGTGCGTAGTAGCGGCACCGCGCCCGATTTCCAATACCAACGCGATTCCCACCAACACCACGGCCACCCCGAGGATGCGCAGCGGGCCGACTCCAACGTGTGGGGAATTAAATATGCCGGTGGTATCGCAAAGCAGGCCCATTGTTACCTGCCCCAAGATAGGCAAGATAACGGTCTCCACGCTGCCGATGCGAGGGAAAAGCAGAATATTTCCCACGATGAAGGAAACTCCCATAAACCCGCCGAGCCACACCCACCAAGGCTGTTGCGCAGCGGTGGCTAAATCCGGAATTAGGTGGCCGGTGAGCGCAAGAGCAATAAGCGCAGAAACGAACAAGCCAATAATAAAGGAAAAGAATCCCGCCACAATTGGGGAGCCAACGCTTTCACGAAACCGCGTATTAATGGCCGTCTGTACCGGCACTATGGCGCCGACCAGCAGGGCGGCAATGACCAACATAGGGCGTCCTTTCTTATAAGCAGCTGGGGGCATCGCCAAGCATGGTTTCTGCCACATTGCACAATGCAGAAACACTGAAAGTGCAGGCCCAGGGTTGTGGGACCTGCACTCTCGGAGTGGCGGCAGCACTGCCATGAGATGGTGCGGGCTAGCTACCAGAAGATTTATTAATCCGCGGGAATGGAGTCAGTGTTCTCCAGTAGCTTGGCCACATAACCGGTATTGAACTCACCGCTGCGGAACTTTTCGCTATCGAGCAACATCGCCTGGAACGGCGCAGTCGTCACCACGCCCTCCACCTCTAACTCATCGATAGCGCGCAGCATTCGAGCGATGGCTTCATCGCGATCTTCTGCCCACACGATAAGTTTGCCGACCATAGAATCATAGAAAGGTGGGATGGTGTAGCCGGTTTCGATGTGGGTATCCATGCGTACACCAAAGCCGCCTGGAACGCGATAGTGTTCGATCTTGCCGGGGCGAGGAGCGAAGTTTTGGTTCGGGTCCTCAGCATTGATGCGGCATTCAATAGCGTGGCCGCGTATCTCAATATCATCCTGCCTGATGGACAACTTCTGTCCGGAGGCAATGCGTAGCTGCTCCTTGATAAGGTCCACACCGGTAATCATTTCCGTAACCGGGTGCTCGACTTGGATACGGGTATTCATCTCGATGAAGTAGTACTTGTTTTCCGTGTTGTCGAACACGAACTCGATGGTACCGGCGTTTTTGTATTTAACTTCCTTGCACAGGTTGATGGCAGCTTCCTGCATCCCCGCTCGGAGTTCCTCGGTCAGGACCGGGGACGGGCCTTCCTCAATAAGCTTCTGGTTACGGCGCTGGGAGGTACAGTCACGCTCTCCCAAGGCCACGACGTTCTCTCCATCCGAAAGCACCTGGATCTCAATGTGCCTAATATCGGTGAGATAGCGCTCGATGTACACCGAGGGATCGTTGAACGCGGATTCGGCCTCGTTCATGATCTCATTGAGATCTTTTTCCAGCGTGTCCTCGGATTCAACCACACGCATGCCACGACCACCGCCGCCGGCTGCCGCCTTAATAAGCAGCGGGAAGCCCGTATTTCGGGCAACTTCCATTGCCTCATCAATTTCGGTGATTACGCCATCGGAGCCGGGCACAGTAGGCACGCCGGCGGCTTGCGCGATGCGCTTTGCCTCGATCTTATCTCCCATCAAACCGATGTGTTCGGCAGAGGGGCCGACAAAGCCGATGTTTTCTTCTTCTACCATTCGTACAAAGTCAGGCTTTTCAGATAGGAATCCGTAGCCGGGGTGAATGGCGTCGGCCTTAAAAGCCATTGCTGCAGAAAGGATGAGCTCGGGGCTGTTATAGCTTTTCGCGGCGTTGGCTGGGCCGATGCAAACGGCCTTATCAGCTAGTTTAACGGGCAAGGAATCCTTATCACCCTCAGAGTAGACGAGGATGGATTTTATCCCCAGCTCCTTGCAGGCGCGGATAACACGCAATGCGATCTCACCGCGGTTGGCAATCAGAACGCTATTTAAGAGATCTGACATGTTTTCCTCCAGATCGTTGTGCGGGAACGGGGCTTACTTTGGTTCGATGATCATAAGTGGCTGGCCGTGCTCAACGGCATCCTCGTTATCCACGAGGATTTCCTTGACCGTTCCGGCGAACTTGGCCTCAATATTGTTCATCAGCTTCATAACCTCGACGATGCACAGCACCTGTCCTACCTCGACCTCATCGCCAACCTTGACGAATGGGTCTGCGCCCGGCTTCGGGGAAGCATAGTAGGTACCAACCATAGGCGCGGTGACAGTCTCGCCCTCTGCTGCCGGAGCTCCGGAAGCCTTTGGCTCCTCCTGAGCAGCGGGTTCTTGTGCAGCGGGAGCTGGTGCAGGCTCCGCTTGGGCCGGCGCCTGCTGTACGGGAGCTTGCTCTGCTGGGGATGCGGATGGAGCAGCTGCAGGCGCAGCAGCTGGTGCCGGAGCCGGGGCTGGGCGATCGAGGCCGCCAGGCGTGCGGGACATGGCGAGTTCGATGTCGCCATACTTGATCTGCAGCTCCTGGATATCATCGGAAAGGTTGGCCCACTTCAGGAGGGCCTTCAGATCCTGCAGGTTGGTGGTATCAGTCATGATTACTTTTCTCCTTTAGTGAGGTTAATTTCCAGGTCAGAGGTCTTGAGATGGAAGTCGGTGGTATCGGAAGAGTTGTAGATTTGCTGGACGAGGGAGGTCAAGACGCCTCCTTTGACGCCTTCGCCCTCGCCGGCGCGGCCCTCAGCTACGAAGCGCTTCATTTCATCGACTTGGCTGCCGGCGAACATAACGCGCAAAAGCAGGGTGTCGATGTCCTCGTCCGGATGCGCCTCTTTCAGGCCCGGCAGTACTGGCTTGAGTTCTGGGATTTCCTCGGTGATTTCGGAGGAACCGTTGGCCAGGATCTTTTCCAATACCTCTGGGTCCAGCGGGGCCAGAGGTTCACCGTAGTAGCCCAGGGCATACTTCTTAATCTCATTTGGGACCACGGGGTAGCGCTCACCAGTCATCACATTCATGACGGCCTGTGTACCCACGAACTGGGCAAATGGCGTAATCATGATGGGGTATGCCAGCTCTTCTCGCACGCGAGCCACCTCATAGAGAAGCTCCTCAAATCGGTCTCCTAGGCCCGCAGTTTCCAGCTGAGATTCGAAGTTCGTCAGCATGCCGCCTGGCAGCTGGTGCATGTAGTGGAGGCCGTCGAAAGCACGCGGCACCCCCACCGGCTTATCCTCAGTATCGGCGATTTCTTGGATCCGGTCGCTGGCAGAGGCGATGCGATCATCATCAACGTTGACGGTATAGCCGAGCGCCCGCAGATCTCGTACCAAGGCCTGGGTCGCAGGCTGACCGGGGCCGTTGGCAAGCGGAGCGATGGAGGTGTGAATGGAATCCACGCCCAACTCCGCGCCAAAGAGATAGGTCAATGGGGACAAGCCGGTCAGGGAGTGGGTGTGTACCTCCAGCGGGATATCTTCTCCAATGGAGCTGCGGATAGCCGGGATAAGGGTTCTCATGCGGTCCGGAGTGAGCAATCCGCCGGCGTCCTTCAGCATGATGCGGTCGACGTCGGTGCGTTCAAGCAGCTCCTCCGCCTTTTGCTTGTAGAGCTCATCGGTGTGCACTGGGCTAAGGCAGTAGGACAGCGCACCAAAGGTCTCAGCGCCAAGTTCCTTGGCAAGCTTGAGGCCCTTGTCAATGTTGTCGATGTCATTGAGCCCATCAAAAGAACCAATGACACGGAAGCCGTTGGCATAAAGGCGTTCAGTCCAGTTAAGGATGGCATCATCCGGCAGGAAGTCAAAGGATGCCAGATTCTTGGAGCGAATCAGCGCGCGGAACTTAGTACCGGGGGCGGCATGCTCGTGGACGAGGCGCACACGTTCCCACGGATCCTCTTTGAGATACCGCACGGCCACGTCGAACTGAATGGGAGCAACTAGGTCAATGTGCTCGAACCCGGCATTGGTGATGTCATCCAGCAGAGAAAGGATGCGTTCCGTGGTCATGCGGGTGGCCCAGATACTCTGGTGCGCATCGCGCAGGGTGGTATCGATGATCTTAATTTCACGCTCGCTATCGGCTGGGCGTCCGCCCGCGGCCATGACTTCGGCGAGGCTTTCTGTGCTCAATTCCTCGGGACTAAGAGCAGTCATAAATCCCTCCTTAGGGTGTGGCTCCGACAAGACTCGGGTGGCTTAGGACTCATACCTTTCCGTCCGTGTCATGTGTCACACGCTACACCAGTGTCCACCACTGTGAACCTAAAACTTTTACCTAAGGAGGGCTTTCCCGCCGTTATCCAAGCTCAGAAACGCTAGACATTTACCCAACTACCCCCAAGTGGGGTCACAATGCGCACCCAAGTTCACAATGCGAACCATAAATCTAACCACAGGTTGTCCCCGAAAGGGGTTCATCACGTGCAGTTTCTCACGCGGTAAACAACATCAATAGCGTCAGACGATCTCAATACTTTGGATCCTCGCCGCCCATTTGTGTGATCTAGGTAATATTTTTCCCAACCGTCCCGGTCCCATTACAAGGAGAACTCATGACATCCACCACCAAACCGACATCGCCACCAGATACCGAATCCGGCAAAAACGCAGCTTCTACCACCGACGTCAAATCCCTAGGAGCCAGCCTTACCGGGCAAATCCTAGAGTGGTATGAGTGGAGCTCCTATGCAGTCTTTGCCCCATTCATTGCCACCGCAATGTTCAATAAGGGCGACTCCACCTCCGCCCTTTTAGCTACCTTCGGCGTTTTTGCCGTTGGTTTCCTGGTGCGTCCACTCGGAGGAATCGTCTTCGGCCGCGTAGCAGATAAGCGCGGCCGAAAATCCGTACTTATGATGACCATCATCGTGATGGCCATCGCCTCCGCGATCATCGGAGTCATGCCCACCTATGAGCAGATCGGCATTTGGTCCTCTGGGGGTCTTTTGGTGATCCGTATCCTGCAGGGCTTCGCCCACGGCGGTGAATCAGCTGCCGCCAATAGCTATATCCCAGAAATCGCCCCCAACGCCCACCGCGGTAAATGGGGCTCTATGGTCTACGTTTCCATTTTCGGTGGCTCCGTCATCGCCTACGTGCTCGGCGGCCTAATCTCCCTCGTACTCAATGATGACCAACTTGCCTCATGGGGTTGGCGCATCCCCTTCTTCCTCTGCGCGCTCTCTGCCTGTGTAGCGCTATACCTACGCCGCCACATGAAAGAGTCTGATCACTTCAAGGAAATTGACAGTTCCGAGCCCAGCGTAGACACCCCAGCGCGCAAGGAGCGCGCAGCAATCCCTCAATCTGCCTCCGCTACTCGTCCGGCTTGGATCAATATCCTGCTCGTTATCGGCATGGTCTCCGGCGTTACTTCCGCGCACTACACGTGGACCTCCTACGTTTCTACCTATGCCATTAGCCACGAAGGAATGACCACACAAGGCGCGTACTGGGTCACGGTGGTTGCTCAAGTTGCTGGCCTTATCGCTCTACCGCTGTGGGGCAGTCTCTCGGACAAGATTGGGCGCAAACCCGTCATCTATATCTGCGCGGTAGGTATGGCCGTTTTGCAAATCCCACTCATGGCGTTGATCGATTCCCGTCCGTGGACCCTGTTCGTCGCTTCTACTGTAGGCGTGATTATCGTCGCCGCCGGTGGTGCTCTGCTATCATCCATCATGTCCGAGGTCTTCCCTACCGCCCAGCGCACTCATAGTATCGGTCTTGCATACTCCCTCTCTGTAGCTGTCTTTGGCGGAACCGCGCCCTATATCTACCAGTGGTTTGTCGCGCACGATCTGGCGTGGGCCTCTGGCTTTTATGTCATCGCCCTATGCGTCCTCACCATCATTAGCATGTACATTCTCCCTGAAACCAAGGGTGTAGACCTACGCGATGTCTAACTAGTACCTCTCTCATTCCCACCTAGGGCTGGGCCGAAGCATAAATCATTTCGGCCCAGCCTTTAGCTAATTCAGCACCAAAGAACCCCACTCATTAGAAATGAAAAAGAAAGCCCGCCTTCCGGGTGCTAGAAGGCGGGCTTTCGGGAACAGTTCAGGACTAAGACAGGTCCAGCGTGAATGGGGCATCAGTAACCTCGCGGATGGAGTCCTCAGTCTCCCCCTCAGCCATCTGAACTAAGGTCAGACCTTCTAACTCATCAACCTCGAAGACGGCGCGGTCCGTAATAATAAGATCCACGCAACGCGCGCCGGTGAGCGGCAGTTGGCATTCTGAAAGGATTTTGGACTTGCCATGTTTGGACACGTGCTGCATCATCACCACGATGCGTTTGGCGCCATGAACCAAATCCATGGCACCGCCCATACCTTTGACCATCTTGCCCGGAATCATCCAATTGGCAAGGTCTCCGAATTGGGATACTTCCATGGCACCAAGTACCGCTACGTCGATAGCGCGTGATCGAATCATTCCAAAGGATTCCGAAGAAGAAAAGAATGAAGCTCCGGGAGCAGCAGTGATGGTCTCTTTGCCAGCATTGATAAGTTCCGGGTCCACCTTATCTTCGGCCGGGTACGGACCTACGCCCAAGATGCCATTTTCAGAATGAAGCACCACTTCGAGGCCCTCTGGGAGGAATCCAGGAATCAACGTTGGCATGCCAATTCCTAGGTTGACGTAGTCGCCGTTTTTCAATTCCTGTGCGGCCCGAGCCGCCATTTCTTCACGTGACCAGGTCATTTACTTGCTCACCGTCCTAAATTCGATTCCAGTTTCTTGCTTTCCCACTTCTACGACGCGATCGACGTAGATGCCCGGCACGTCAACCTCGGCCGGCGGAATCGCCTCCACCAATTCTTCTGCCTGCACAATGGTGATATCAGCGCAACGAGCGGCATCCGGGTTAAAGTTCTGCGCAGTCTTGGCAAAAGCTAGGTTGCCGTATCGATCTGCGCGAGCGGCAAGAACGAAGGCAAAATCTGGGGTCAGTGCCTCCTCCAGCACGTAGAGCTCGCCGTTAAACTCACGAGTTTCCTTCGGCTTAGAAGTCTGTGCTATGGACCCATCCGGGTTATAGCGGGTGGGGATATCCCCTTCCGCAAGCGGGGTTCCCACGCCGGCCTTGGTATAGAAGGCGGGAATGCCAGCACCGCCAGCACGCATACGCTCGGCCAACGTTCCCTGCGGGGTAAATTCCACAGTCAGTTCTCCTTCGAGATACTGGCGGGCGTACTCCTTATTCGTTCCGAGATAGGAACCAATAGAGCGGGAAATGCGATGATCTTTAAGCAAGAGCCCGAGCCCGAAATCGTCGGTACCAAGATTATTGGAAATGATGGTGAGGTCTCCAGAGCCGAGTTCACGCAGAGCATCAATTAGACGCGCCGGAATTCCCACGAGCCCGAATCCGCCCACCGCAATGGAAGCGCCGTCTGGAATATCTGCTACGGCATTTTCTACTGAGTCGATGACTTTATCTAACATGGCTTCAGCCTACGTGTGGTTCATATGTTGCACAAGGGTTCACAATGCGAACACTTTTGGATACAATTACGAGATGTAGGCCACTTCATCAATTCCTAGAATCGGAGACCACACCTTGAACGACACCCCCACGGTGCAGTCACTCGCCCGCGGATTAGCCGTTTTGCACTCTTTTAATGGCGAGCGCCCACGCCAGACTCTGGCCCAGGTTGCCGAGGTCACAGGGCTAGCACGTGCCACTGCACGTCGTTTTTTGCACACCTTGGTAACGGAGGGGTACGCGCGCACGGATGGCTCTGAGTTTTGGCTTACCCCCCGGGTTTTGGAACTGGGCTATTCCTACCTATCGAGTTTGGGTCTTCCCGATATTGCCCAGCCCCATTTGAGGGAGTTATCCACCAAACTCGATGAATCCTGCTCTGTCAGTGTGTTGGATAGGGACACCGTGGTTTATATCGCCCGGGCCGCTGCACACCGCATTATGGCCACCAATATCACCATCGGCACCCGCTTTCCCGCGCACGCGACCTCAATGGGACAGGTACTGTTAGCGGATCTCACTCCAGCGCAGTTGGACGAATTCCTAGAAACGGCGTCGCTGGAGAAAGTCACCCCTCACACGCTCACCGCACCCGCGGATCTTCGGGCGCGCCTAGCGGAGATCCGGAAACGCGGTTGGGTCATCGTAGACCAAGAGCTGGAGAAGGGCCTGCGTTCCATTGCAGTTCCTATTCGCGATGGTTCGGGCCGCACTGCTGCAGCCATCAATGTCTCAACCCAAACATCCGTCTATTCCACTGAGGATCTCACCACGCGCATCCTGCCGGAGCTCATCGCAACCTGCAAGGCAATCTCCCATGACCTTGCCACCACCGAACTTTCTTAAAGGAGAATTATCATGCACACCCGCGACGTAGTCCTTTGCTACCCCAAGCGCACCCCTGTCGGCCGTTATGGTGGAGCGCTAAAGTCCGTCCCCGTCCAAGAATTAGCTAGCCTCGTGGTCAAGACCATTGTGGAAGAGTCCGGTATCGACCCCACCAAAATCGATGACGTCATCTTGGGCCAAGGCTCCCCTAATGGTGCCGCACCCGCTTTGGGCCGCGTGGCTGCCTTAGACGCTGGCCTGCCCACCACCGTGCCTGGTATGCAGCTCGATCGCCGATGCGGATCGGGTCTGCAGGCCATTATTACCGCAGGTGCCCACATTGCTACTGGCGCTGCCGATGTCATCATCGCCGGCGGCGCGGAGTCTATGTCCCGCACCGAATACACCGTTGATGCGGATGTACGCTGGGGAGCAAAGGGAGGAAATATGATCTTTCGCGATCGCCTCCAAGAAGCCCGCGAGGCCGCCGGCGGAAAGCACCACCCGATTGCCGGCGGCATGATTGAGACCGCCGAAAATCTCCGCCGCGAATACTCCATCGAGCGCGTCGCCCAAGACGAGCTCGCTGCACGTTCCCACCGCAATGCCGCCGCTGCACAGGAACAATCGCTTTTCGACGCCGAAATCATCCCCGTCACCGTCCCCCAGCGCAAGGGGGAGCCTATCGTCATAGACAAGGATGAACATGTCCGCCCAGATTCCAGTACAGACAAGCTATCTAAACTGCGCGCGGTCATGCGCAAGGAGGACGAAGAGGCAACGGTTACCGCCGGTAATGCCTCGGGCCAAAACGATGGTGCCGCGGCCGTCCTAGTGACTACCCGTGAAAAAGCCGAGGAGCTGGGTCTTACCCCAATGGTCACGCTCAAGGGATGGGCCCTAGCCGGCGTGGATCCGGAACGCATGGGTATCGGCCCGGTGGAGGCTTCCCGCAAGGTTATGGATCGCCTCGGCATCACCTTCGATGATCTTGACCTCATTGAGCTCAATGAGGCCTTTGCCGCCCAAGCGCTGGCTGTACTCAAAGAATGGGACATTTCGGCAGATGATCCGCGCTTCAACCCGCACGGTTCTGGCATTTCGCTCGGCCATCCCGTGGGTGCTACCGGTGCCCGCATCGTCGTCACCGCCGCGCATCACCTTCACCGCACCGGCGGTAAGCTCGCGCTGGTTACCATGTGCATTGGAGGCGGACAAGGTCTAGCAGCGATCATCGAGGCCGACTAAGCACTGGCCCACGCTCATTAGTGCAAGTGGTTGCTTGCACTACAATCGCGCTTGGTTACTCGCCGTAGCGGCGCCCCACGTGAACGTCTACGCCGCCGAAGAGGCTATAGCAGTTCACAATAATTTCTGGCGCGTCTACCGGGAGGTCATTCGGATGGATGGCGCCGTTCTCTACCTTGAGGTCATGTCCGCCAAAGAGTCCAACGCCGCTGACGTGGACGCGGAAGCCTTCGGGAATATAAACATCGACGCCACCAAAGGCGCCCGCCGCGTTGATGGTGGTAGTACGACTGTGCAGGGCGACGCCCGTGAGATCGATGTCCACGCCACCGAAAAAGCCCAACGCCGTCAGAGAACGAGCTACTGCCCCACCGCTGACAGTGGACCCGCCGAAGATCCCCACCGCAAGGGAGCGGGTCTCCTGCACGCTCGGCTGCACCTGGCGGATAGCCTGCTCCACCTTGGCGATGGCTTTGGATTCTTGCTGGCCCGCATAGGCCTTTGCGATTTTTCGTTCTTGCCCGAACAGGAGAATTTCTGGGTCCTCTACAAGGTCAGCCAGCGGCTCGATGAGCTCAGCGCGAGTCGTTGCATTAACGCAGGCGGCCGAGCGTTTTTCAAAATCATCGAGGTCAATCTGCCCTGCCGAAAGCGCATCTCCTAAAATGTCTGCAGCTTTCATGCGCTCTCGGTGGTTACAGCGGATATCCAGCGGTTTCATACCTTTAATATATCCGCTTTCTCCGGCAGGCGCGCGAGTTATTCCTCGCCTTGGGGCCCCTTAGAGGAACCTGCCTCCGGCAGAAAATCCTCTACGCGCTCGCCTACCCCGGTCAACTCTGCGATAGCCGCAATAGCGCGCTGCGCGCCCTTGCCGTCACCATAAGGATTGACGGCGTTGGCCATGGCGTCGAATGCGGCGGCGTCGGAAAGCAAAAGCTTTGCCTCTGCCACAATGAGCTCGCGATTAGTGCCCACCAGCTTAACCGTGCCGGCGACCACGGCTTCGGGGCGCTCGGTGTTTTGGCGCATTACTAGCACCGGCTTGCCCAATGCTGGTGCCTCCTCCTGGACTCCGCCAGAGTCAGTCAGGATGATGGTGGCACGGTTTTGTAGCTGCGTGAACTGGTCATAAGGCAGCGGATCCGTGATGATGATATTTGGCAGGTGCTCGACCTCCGGCAGGACCGCCTGGCGCACCTTGGGGTTGAGGTGCAGCGGCAATGCGAAGTTAATCTCCGGATAGGCTTCTGCCAAGTCCTTAACTGCACCACCGATTTCCCTCATCGCCTCAAGGTTCTCGCGGCGGTGGGTGGTAACTACGACAAGCCGCTTATCGGAGTCTGCGGCTTCCTGCAGGGCAGGGTCTGCGAACTTCGTGTCCCACGATGCTGCTTCCAGCAGAGCGTCAATGACGGTATTACCGGTGACCACAATGTCCTTGGAACGCACATTCTCGCGGCGCAGGTTCTCCATCGAGCCTGCGGTTGGAGCCAGATGCAGCTCGGCTACCTGGCCAATGAGCTTACGGTTAGCTTCTTCTGGGAACGGCGAGTGGATATCCCCGGTACGCAAACCGGCTTCAAGGTGAACGATCTTGACCCCGCGATGGAAACCGGCAAGTGCTGCAGCCATAGCCGTAGAGGTATCGCCCTGGGAGATAATGACGTCCGGCTTTTCTTCTTCAATGATGGAATCCAGACCCGCAATTGCGCGGGACACAATCTCATTGAGTCCCTGTCCCTGTTT
Source organism: Corynebacterium sp. KPL4035 (assembly GCF_037908325.1). NCBI lineage: Bacteria > Bacillati > Actinomycetota > Actinomycetes > Mycobacteriales > Corynebacteriaceae > Corynebacterium > Corynebacterium sp. KPL4035. The sequence continues at coordinate 38,930 of NZ_JBBMGF010000015.1, forward strand.
CATGAGCCCCAAATCATGCTTCGGCTGGATGCCAAACATGGTGTTGACCTGCTCCAGCATCTCTTTATGCTGACCGGTAGAGACCGGGATGGATTCAAAGCGCTCATCTTTATCCAGCGCCTTAACGACGGGGGCGACCTTAATGGCCTCCGGCCGGGTGCCGTAAACGGTCATTATTTTGGGCTTAGTCACTAATCTTTTCCTTTAGAGTGACGGAGATATTTCTAAATTGAACCATGTGCGGGAGAGCTGTACCCCCGCTCAGGTATTGGAGCGTTCTAGCCGCTGACGCTCACGCCGCCGTCTGGGGCGATGGTCACCCTGGCCGCCATGGCGCGGGCTAGATCGAGACGCTGCCACGAGCCTCCCTCTGCTTGCCAATCCAATGGGTTGCCGGCCGGACGCGCGGTCTGGCGCAGCACCTCGGCACGCTGGTCCCAGCTGAGCTCTGGATGGGATGCGGCAAGCAGCACTGGAGCGGCCTGCGGAACCACCATCGGGGCGTCGGTTCGGTAGCGCGGGGCAAAGTCATAGTCCATGAGCTTGGAGTATTGCTCCACCGCATCCTGGGTGGACCGATAGTCGGTGCCCTCTGCCCGATCCTGGGCCACCAATTCTTCCACCGTCTTGCCGGTGCGCCACTTAATTTCCTTGCGCACTTCCATCGAGGCTTGCCACAGGGCATTGCGCATGCGCTTGTCATTCAAGCGGTCAGCCGCGGCGGCCTGGCCTGTCATGCGCCCACCGATGACATCCAGCGGGTAATGCACGCCCAGTACTACGCGGTGGTTGCCGGCCTCCGCGCCGCGCAGCATGAGCTGTGGGCCTACCTCAGGCAGCATGAAGGACATCAGCGTGGTAATCCACGTTGCCTGATTGGTATGGCCCGAAGGGAAGGCTGGCGAGGTGGGATAGAGATCCTTGGAGCCATCGTCATAGCGCTTAATCGCCTGCGGCGCGCGCTGGTACGGGCGTTGATAGTTGAAGTAGTACTTCTCCGACATCGTGGAATTGGCCAGTCCGCCTGCGCGGGCCGCATAGCCATTTCCTAGGAGGTATTCGGTCTTGGGCAGGCGGTGCTCGGCCAAGGCAGCGCGGAAGGCATCGCCTAGGTTCTTGCCCATCGAGTCAGAAACGGCGTTGAGCACGCTCGTCGAGCTGGCCTTGGCATCGGCCTGCGCGCGGCGGATCAAAGCGGGGTCACCGGCTGCGGCGTTATTGATGGCCACGGCCTTGTCCATATTTTCTTGGCGGATTTCTGGCTGAGCCTTGATGTGATCAAAAAGCTGGACTACCTGCCAGTAGTTGCCAAATTGATAAGAGGAAACATCAGATTCAAAGCCCGCGATATAGTCCGTGCTAAACGGCTCTGGAACCGGGGCACCGGGGTGCTGGACCGGAGGAGCGCCGGTGGTCTGCTGGGTAACAGGCTCGCGGAGCTGTGGCACGGCCACGGGGAGGGCGGCGCTGGCAGCCGGTGCCAGCGTTATGGTCAGTCCGGTGGCCGCGCACAAGGCGAGTGCGCGAACTGCCGGGCGGAGTTTATTCCGATAGTTCAACGTGGAAACCTTTCACTAGTAACGAATTCCCACGCATGATATCTAGCTAAAGTTACAAAAAGGTGAACGTGACGCTAAACCCGCATGCACAAAGCTGGGACGGTGACTACACCTTCCCGGTACTATCTAGCAATCCTCGGACCAAGCTGAAGCTTTCTGCGTAGTAGCAACACCGGTGTTCTGGTTACTCGATTCTGCCGAAATACTCGCGGTAAATAGCGCGGCCAGCGCTACTGCTGAGGCCGCGGCCGAGTCCCTACGCGCGTTTATGTCCACCTCTTTAAACTAGCGCGAATTCCTGTTTATGAAAAGAGCTGTTCTACAGCAAATCGAGCTTTACCCCTTAACGGTGGCTAGCAGCGAGCGACGGGCCTTCGCGGTAGGCTGGTGGAGAACTTTTACTCGTACTGGAATAAGGGGACACGCTAAATAATGATCCAATTCGTCTTCGGCGCCGCAGCAGGATACGTTTTTGGCACCAAAGCAGGCCGCAAGCGCTACCACCAGATCAAGGGCGCCTACGAGAAGGCTATCAACTCCCCCGTGACCAAATCTGCCGTCACTTCTGCGCGCAAGGCAGTAGCCAACCGCTTGGATCCGGAACCGCGTATGCGCGAGGTTCGCGATCTATCGTCCAAGCGCAAGGGCAAAGGCCGGTTGCGTGGTTCCCAGGTGGACAATGCGGACCGTATTTATGAGCCCGATGAGGACTAAGTTAGTTTAAGCCTCTTCCCTCCCCTCGCTGCGCACCTGAATCGGTGACTTGGCGAGGGGGTATTTTTAACCTTGGGGAGGCTTGATTTCTAGTGGTCGTGGAAACACCTGACATGGGTTAGGTGATTGTGTGGAGTCGAAATGGGTTCCGGATTCT
>NZ_JBBMGF010000016.1:0-37189 GCF_037908325.1 Corynebacterium sp. KPL4035
CTCACTGGGAGACGAAAAGAGACGTCCATTCGCGCTCACCGGCGCGCGAATGGACGTCTCTTTTCGTCTCCCAGTGAGCGCGAGGGGGTGAGGTGCCCTACGCTCCGCCCGCCGCGCTCACGGGGAACGAATGGGGACGTCGGAAAGCTCTGCCGGTGAGCGCAAAGGGCGACGGCCTTTTCTACCGCTCCCGTCGCGCTCACCGTGAACACGGATCTCTGCCAAAGGGTGGCTGCCGGTGAGCGCGAGGGGCGGTTATCCACAGCGATCCAGGCCACGCGGCGGAAAATCGAGCCCCGTCCCTGAGTTATCCACAGGCTGCAGCGAGAAGCGTAGCCATCACGCACTGCGGCTGTTTACGTTTATTCCCATGGGGGAATGGACAACCGCGGAACTTCACGAGCAAGGTTTAAGCAAAGAGGCGATTCGCCGCAAGGTACGTGAGAGGAAGCTGTATCGCGTGCATCGGGGGATTTATACCGATACGTGGACGCCCCTGGCGGTAGCGCGGGCCTTGGCGCATGGGCTCAGCCGAATCCATTTCACCGGAAAGACCGCGCAGGAGATTTATCTGGGCCGGCCAATAACATTTCCGTTGGAAGCAGAGGGACCCCGCACGTTGAAGGGAAAATGCTTCCGCGTGTCGCACTCGCGCCTCCGGGCCACACACAAGGTCAACGGCCTACCGGTGGTGCAACCGCTATGGGCTGCACGCAGAATTTCGCGTGCATGCAGGCCCTTATTGGAAGACTACTACCAAGGAAAGCACGGGCCCGGCCGCCTCGAAGAGGACCGTCGGCGAATGAGGCGCGTCCCGAAGCCTCTTAGAGAGGCGATACGACACGCTGCTATAGGCGCAGATAGCCCGCCGGAACGCACACTAAGTAGGCAGCTTCGCGCAGAAGGAATCTACCCCAAGCACAATGTTCTCATCGCCGGCTACCGCTTTGACCTGAAGATTGGCAAGTTGCTGGTGGAAGTTGACGGCTGGGAATACCACAAGCACAGTGTGGCCTTTCAAGCTGACCGTACCAAACAGAACGCGGCTGTAGCACACGGTTATACCGTTTTGCGTTTTACTGCCGATGACATCATCCACCACCTCAGCCAAGCCGTTTTGCTTATCAAGGCCACGTTGGAAGTGCTCAAAGGCGGTAGTCCGCAGCTCCCTACCTCAGCCACTGTGCCCTATTGGCGGTGGCATCTGTGCGTATCAACCTTGCCGTAGTGACAACTTTCCTTTACACTCGGTGATGCAAGAACGACAGCCCGTAAAGGAGAACAGGTGGCCGAGCACCCCAACATGGTCCGCAAATGGCGCCGCTGGCTCGAATTATCACAAGCTGAACTCGCCAGAAGAGTTGGCGTCTCCCGCCAAACCATCGCCAATATCGAACGCGGCAACTACTCGCCCTCCGTGCACCTCGCACTGGATATTTGCCACGAACTAGGAAAAACCGTCGAAGAAATTTTTGGAGCTGAACAACATGATTAACGCCATCGCCAATTACTCCCTCAAGGAAATCGATCGCGCGACTCGCGATGAGTTCGAACGCGACACGCTCTACAAGTCCTGCGTAATCGGAATGACCCCAATCCCGTTCCTCGAACTCGTCGTCGCCGCAATTCTCGCCTGGGTCCTTCCTGGCCAAATGTCCATGCTGTGCTTCCTCGCGCTCGTGCCGTCCATCGTGGGCAACTCCATCGGTTCTGCTTGGATGCGCAAGCGCGTGGCCACCCCAATTGTTAGCCGCAATTGGACGGCTATCGCTGTCTACCTCATCCCTCTTATAGTCATGTTCGCCGGCATTGCCTATAACGCCTATGCGCCAGCCGACGGCCACGACCCCGTCTCCTACCTCATCGGCGCAGGGGTAGGCGTCATCGTAGCCCTCGCCCTCACTCCCCTTTTTCGTCGCCGCCAGCACCGCCGCGACCAAGCTCGCCTCGATGCCGAGCTAGAGGACTAGTCCCACTCCGGCACTTCAACCTGCCCTTCGCGCTCACCGCGGACGGCGGGTTTTCTCTGATTTCGTTCCCCGTGAGCGCGACGGGAGGTACTGTCCCCTTCGCGCTCACTGGGAGAAAGAAAAATCCCCGCCAACCTGCGCTGGTGAGCGCGAAGGGCGGCGGGGATGAAAAGGAACACGGGACCTAGCTAGGCCGGCTCGGTTTCCTCGACAAGTTGAGGCGTCTTCGGCTGCGAGCGGAAGGTCCACAGCTTGTTCAAGATAAAGTTAATCGGCATAGCGACAATAATAGAAATGGCTGATGCCCAGTACACCTTTGTACGCAAACCGGTCGAATCATCCAGAATGTCTGTGGGCAAATGCAGCGGCGAAGTCGGATTCATTAACAGTGTCGCCACAACTTGACTTACGATAAAAGCTCCAATTCCAGCGAGAAGGAATGGGAAGAAACCGCGCAGCCAAGACACCTTCGCCACCGATCGGAAAGTCCACATGCGATTCAGCTGGTAGTTCCAAGTGTTGGCGACCAAGAACGCAATGGTCAAAAACACGTGGTACCAACGGATATGGAAAACAGAGCCGAAGAGATTGATGAAGGGATCATCCGCCTCGATGCCGCCAGACCACCAAGTAATCTTTCTGCACAAATAGACCACAAAGAGATTAACCGCGGTACCGGAGCCGCCAACAATGCCGAATTTGAGAAACTGCCCAAAATTGGACACAAAGCGCGCGACGCTGAGGTCTGCCATGGGCCGCCTTTCTAGCCAGTGATTTAATAACTACTCGATTGTAGTTCTTAAGTCCTGCGAACTGAAAAATTGACGCTCGGATTGTGATAGAGGATCTATAAAAGAGATAGCCTCATGGAGTAAGGCGAGCGGGGCGCGAAAATCATAGAGGTCGAGCTTGCGCGGGACGGGATAAGTGTCGTCCCCGAGAAGCGGGTGCCCCAGATGATTGAGTAGCACGCGCAGTTGGTGGGTATGGCCGGTGCGCGGCCACATGGTCACCTCTCGGCCGGCGGCGCGCACATACGTAGAGGTGGGCGTGCCATCGGAAGCAACGAGCACCTGGCGTGAGTCGCGGAGCTTGTGCATGTGCAGGGTGATTTCCCGGTCCACATAAAGCGGCCGCTTGACGACGCCCCGATACCTCTTCACCGCGCTCCCCTTGCCAAAGATGCGCTGGTAAGCGGCGCGAGTGGCGAGATTGCGAGAGCAAAGCACAAGGCCTGCGGTCAAGCGGTCTAGGCGGTGCAGGGGCACAATATCGTCTTCACCAAAATCCACGCGCAGCCGGGTTTGCAGAGTTTCGCGTTGTAATCGGCCATTGGTGGTCGTGGGTAGAAAGTGCGGCTTATCGACCACGATGAGGTCGCGGTCGGCGTAGATGACTGAGTAGTCGAAAGGAATGGGGCGCTCGGCAGGCACAGTGGGGTGATACCAGGCGGGCACGGGACGCGGCAGCTCGGCCCCAGCCGGCAGCAAAGCCCCAGGCGGATAAGGGGAATCGCCGGCGCGAGCGGCGAAGTACTCCCCTTTTTCGGGCACGTAGCCGCGCAGGACCGTCTTGCGCGGGGATATGCCCTCGCGTGCGGGAGGCCTGCCGGAATTAGGCACCGGCGAGGCGGTCTACTGCAGCATCGATGCGCTCATCGGTGCCGTTGAGACCAATGCGCACGTGCTTCTCGCCAGCTGGGCCATAGAAGTCACCAGGGGCGGCGAGGATACCTCGCTCGGCAAGCCAGTCGATGGTCTCGCGGCAATTCTCGCCGCGGGTGGCCCAGAGGTACATGCCGGCATCGGAGTGGTCGATGGTAAAGCCGGCGTCGATAAGCGCGTGCATGAGCACCGCGCGACGGGAGGCGTAGCGGTTGCGCTGAAGCGTCTCGGTGTCGTCGTCGTTAAGCGCGGCGACCATGGCGGCTTGAATGGGCCCTGGAACGATGAGGCCGGCGTGCTTGCGCAGCAGCAGCAGCTCGTCGATGAGGTCGTTATCGCCCGCGAAGAAGCCAGCGCGGTAGGAAGCCATATTCGCGGTCTTGGATAGCGAATGCATGGCAATGAGCCCGGTGTTATCGCCATCGGTCACGCGCGGATCGAGGATGGACACCGGCGGATTATCGTCATTCCAGCCCAAGCTCATATAGCACTCATCGGAGGCAATGATGGCGTCGTTCTCGCGCGCCCACGCCACGATGCGGCGCAGCTCCTCTACCCCGAGCACACGGCCCGTGGGATTGGAAGGCGAATTCAAAAAGACTAAAGAGGCGTCTTGGAAATCGGAATCCGCACGCAGCGGAGTGGCTCCGGCGAGTAGTGCGCCTACCTCGTAGGTGGGATAGGCCACCGAGGGGAAGGCAACGGTCTCGCCGCGCATGCCCAAGAGCGTAGGCAGCCAGGCGATGGCCTCCTTGGTGCCAACTACCGGCAGTACGCGATCTACCTGCATGTTGTAGCGGCGGGTCAGCGCGGCGGCGATGGCCTCGCGCAGCTCCGGGGTGCCGGCAGTCTGCGGGTAGCCGGAGGCCTGCGCGGCTGCGGTCAACGCAAGCTGCACGCCTGGGGCTACTGGGTCAACGGGGTTGCCCACCGAGAGGTCAACGATTCCACCCGGGTGGGCCTGGGCCTTCTTCTTGGCGCCGGCCAGTGAATCCCAGGGGAAGTCTGGAAGCGTCTTTCCTAGCGGTGTGCGAGCCATGTCTTACTCCTGATTCTGTGGCGGAAGCGCGGCAATCATCGGGACGTCAAAGTCCTGCGGGCCGAGGGCCGCAGCGCCGCCTGGGGAGCCCAGGTCATCGAAGAAGGCTGCGTTAGCGTCGTTATAGTCCAGCCACTCATCGGGAACGTCATCCTCGTAGAAGATGGCCTCGACCGGGCATGCCGGCTCGCAGGCGCCGCAGTCCACGCACTCATCCGGGTGGATGTAGAGCATGCGCTTGCCCTCGTAGATGCAATCAACAGGGCATTCCTCAACGCAGCCGCGGTCCATTACGTCAACGCAAGGCTGTGCGATCGTATAAGTCATGGAGATTCCTTGAAACTTCCTGATGTCTAGGATTTGGGGTGATTAATAGTATGTCACTTCTGCTTGAAAAATGGCCAAACGCCGCCGCCTATTCCCGCCAAAAGCAGGAGCAGACTGAGAATATTATTGGCCAAGAGCATGTCTCCAGTCATTGGCACCATCAGCATGAAGGCGAAAAAGCCCAAGCACCATACGATGAGCGGGATGGCGCTGACTACCGGCGTGCGGCTCCACAAGCGGGCGGTGCGGGTAAGCACGGAGTTGAACCACCACGCGATCACAATCGTAATGGGAAAGGCTACGCTCGCCCCATTGGATAGCGGGATGCGGGCGGTGAGATAAATGACCTCGAGAAATACCGAAAGCAACGCGCCAATAGCCAACCACACCAGGCCGGTTACCTGCTCGCCGCGGCTAAAATCCGTGCGCATCACAGCCCACCGAGCAAATCATCGGCCGGCTCGCCTTGACCCAGTTGGAAGTATTCGGCAGGCAGCAGCGGCATAACTAGCAGATTGGACAGGCCAAAGGCGCCGGGCACGCGCTCAGGTTCATGGAGCGCGGCCACAGCGGACGCGGGATTGGTGCGGGTGGTGGAGCCATCGGCCAACCAAATTTGGGAGGCGTGAGCGCGCATGGCGCGGCCTTTGGCGTCCAAGGCGGCGTCAGAAAGAGCGACAGTGACATCAGCACCCTCGTTGGTGAAATTGTCCAAGTACTCCTGGCTGGGCTTGGTCCATCCAGCTGGGGCATCGAGGGTTTCCAGGCCGCCGTAGTTAGCGGCGCGTTCAAAAATGCCGTACCAAATGCGTGTGCTTGGCGACGCCGCCTTCATTACCGCCTTATGCACCGCAATGTGGTCCGGGTGGCCGTAACCGCCATCAGGCCCGTAGGTCAAGATGACGTGGGGCTTAATCGTCTCGAGCTCGTCGCTCAGGAAATCGGCCGCCTCCTCGATGCGATTGACCAGCGCGCGCGAATCTTCGTGGGAGGGTGAGCCCGCCATGCCGGAGTCACGGAAGTGACCGAAGCCGCCGAGCTGGATTCCCTTTACTCCAAGAGCCTCCAGTGCGTTAGCCAATTCGCGAGCGCGAAAGCCGCCGAGCTGATCATGGTCGGCCAGGCCCTGGTAGGGCTCACCAATAACCTCGCCGTCCTCGCCCAAGGTGAGCGTAATAACTGTGACCTCGGCGCCGCGTGCGGCGAGGCTCGCCAGGGTACCGCCCATAAAAAGGGTTTCATCATCCGGGTGGGCATGGACTGCCACCACGCGATAGCCGGTTAAATCCTTAGTCTTCATCTATCCTCCAGCGGGGCGCGGTGATAAGACCCCCGTCCCAATCATCAATGCTTTGGCCGGGGCCTACAATACCCTTCCCGAGCGCGTGGATACGCGTCTCATCCATCAACGGCACGTAGAGCGCTTCTTTAGAGTTCACTTCTCGAATGCGGCCGAGCGCCTCCTTCGGGCTCATGGTCCCGGACAAGATTTCCTCGCGAATCTCGTCCGCATTCTCCGGACAGATTCCGGACAAATCGCCTGCCAGTGGTTGTTTATTATCGCAGCTAAAGATATTTGCCGCCGCCAACGAGTTCAAGGAGATATCTTCCCAAGTAACCACGGCATCCACATCGCCTTCTGGCAAAAGCTTGGAGGTTATTGTGGTCAGGCGCTCGGAAACCACCTCGGCATCTATCCCGTGGGCTTCCAGAACATCGTAGAGGGTATTTGCCGCGGCCAAGGCAGTGGGGCTAGTAGGATCTACCGCAAAGCGAATCGGTTTTTTGCTGGCGCGTGCGCGCAACGCAGTAAGATCCGTGTCTTTGCTTATAGGGTTATGTCCGGGCTCCAGATTGGAAGCACGGCCTGTGGCCAATCGGGCAACCTGATCCGTATCAATCAATGAGGCTAATCCGCGGCGCTCTGCCCTTTCTTCCAATGCGCCTTCTGCAGTAGACATATGCAGGCGCAATTGGCGTGGACGGGTAAGTGCTTTTTCAGAAACATGCCCTAAAAGACCCAACGCCTCCTCTGAGGTTTGGTCCGGAGTAAAGTCCGCGAATCCGATCTGTCCGGAGCGCAGCATATTCAGCGCTTGGGTGCTATCGCGCACCTCACTGAGCTGGATGACATCCACTTGGGCCGGATTAGCGCCCCAGAACCGATCATTTCGGTTCAAGGTAATGACTCCGCGGCCGCGGTCCACGCTATCAACAAGGAAGCGTCCGGCCGATGCTGGAATCTTATCCGCTAATGCAGAGCCGAAATTATCATCTTGCAGCAAGTGCGAAGGCAGTAGGTTATGGAAGAGCAGGTGCCAGTCCTTAACTTTCTGAGAAAAATCCACCGTGACTACGCGACCACCATCAGAGGTATTCACGGCCGAGATGGCGTGGTAGCCAGCGGGATCTCGTACACCGGCGGTCGTGGTCATCTGCTTCCACAAGTAGCTAAAGTCCGCGCCAGAGATGGGCGTACCATCTGACCACTGTGCAGGTGAAGCAATAACATAGCGCACCCGCTGCGCCACCCCCTTGGGGGCGTTGACCTCGGCAGCGGACTCCAAGATATCGGCGTCCCTCTGACCGCCGTGGAAGGTTGAAGGCAACACCAGTTCCGCAATCTGGTCCACCAGCTCGGAGTTATTGGCCACCAGGTGAGGGTTTAAGCCCGCGCGCAAGGGATCTACGCCCACTGAGATAGTAGGACGCTTGGCGGAATCGGCGTCTTGGGGTAGCTCTTCTTGCTGTTTTGCAGTGGTGGTGGCCTGATCCTCTTGCAGCGCGGAGGCATTATCCTCCACCACCGGTGGAGGGCCAGGGTTAGCCGCGCAAGCGCTTAAGAAAACAAGGCTAGCGGCGCTCAGCACCGCCGCCATTGCCGACGCCGCGCGCCTTGTTGAAGCCGGATTCTTTTTCATCGCGGACTACTTTAGTCCCTCTACCCCGCCGGAACGAAGATATTCGGCGCTAGACTCAGGCTCAGACCGCAACTTTGAGGGAGGCACCATGCTGATTTGCCAAGAAATGTTCCTGCTATTAACTAAAGACAATGGCAAGAAAGAAGACTGGGTGTCCAATAATGAGGCCGCCCTACGCGCTACCGTCCTCGCCGACCTACTGCTGGGCGGGCACGTCGAACTTGCGGAAAAGAAAAAGGTAGTAACTACCACCCAGCGCCCGAAGAACCCAGTTTTGGCCTGGGCCTGGGAGGAGTTACAGCAGCGCAAGACCGCCAGTACGAAGGAGCTCTTGGAAGCTTCTTGGTTTACCCCACGGGAAATCATCGCCTTGGATTTCCACGCGAATGGCCAGCTCGACATAGAAAAAGCCAAGTGGTGGCAATGGGGCGGCGACCGCTACATCATGACGGACTTGGAATTAGAGCACCAACTGCGCGAGCGGCTGGTCGCGGTGCTGGAAGCACAACGTCCAGCCGAGGTCAATGACGTCATCATCCTCGATATCCTCCGCGAAGTCTCCGGTGCCTATACTCTGCTCAAAAATGATGCGGAGGGCATGAATCGACGGGAAATGCGGGCACGCATTCAGGAGATCAAAAAGGAGGTGACATATGACAAAACCGCCTCCTCAGCGGTTAAGGCCGTAGTAGAGGAGGCGGCAGCAGTAGCGGCGGTGGTTGCCACTTCAGCGGCAATCACTACCACCTAAGGTGGTGCTCACTACTTATTCATCTGCTTCGCGCGGGCGGCGGCACGCTTGCGGTCGGTAGCGGAAAGCTCTACCTTGCGCACGCGCAGGACGTCCGGGGCGACCTCGACGCACTCGTCGTTGCCACAGAATTCCAGTGCTTCTTCCAAGGAAAGGGTGTGTGCCTTGGCCAGGGTGACCGTGGCCTCCGCAGTAGCGGAGCGCATATTGGTCAGCTTCTTTTCCTTGGTGATGTTGATGTCAATATCCTCATCACGGTTATTGGCGCCAACGACCATGCCCTCATAAGCCTCGGCGCCCGGCTCGACGAAGAAGTTGCCGCGGTCAGCCAACTGCGTCAGCGCGTACTGGGTGATCTGGCCGGTGCGGTCAGCCACCAGGGAACCGGTCGGGCGGGACTTGATATCGCCGGCCCAGACATCCAGGCCGTCAGAGATGGAGTTAGCGATACCGGCACCGCGGGTCTCGGTCATGAACTGGGTGCGGAAGCCGATGAGGCCACGGGCAGGAACGCGGAAGATCATGCGTACCCAGTCGCCCTCGCGCACATCCATGGCCTGCATCTGGCCCTTGCGGGCGGCCAGCAGCTGGGTGATAGCACCTTGGTGCTCGGACGGGGAGTCAATGGTGAGGATCTCGTATGGCTCGTAGGTCTTGCCGTCGATTTCCTTGGTCACAACCTGCGGCTTGCCAATCGTCAGCTCGAAGCCTTCGCGGCGCATGGACTCAATCAGCACGGACAGCGCCATCTCGCCACGGCCCTGTACCTCCCAAGCGTCGGGGCGCTCGGTGGGCAGCACGCGCAGGGAAACGTTACCGATGAGCTCTTGCTCCAAGCGGGCCTTGACCATACGCGCGGTGAGCTTATCGCCGCCGCCCTGGCCTGCCATCGGGGAGGTGTTCACGCCGATGGTCATGGAGATGGCCGGCTCGTCTACGGTGATGCGCGGCAAAGCCTCAGGGTGCTCCGGATCGGCGATGGTGTCACCAATCATGACGTCAGAAATGCCGGAGATAGCCACGATGTCACCGGCGATGGCTTCCTCGGCCGGCTGACGCTCGAAGCCGACGGTGCGCAGCAGCTCGGCGACCTTCACGGTCTTGGTGTGCTGGTTGCCATCCTCGTCGTAGTGGATCCAGGCCACCTGCTGGCCCTTCTTAATGCGGCCGGCGTAAATACGCAGCAGCGCGATACGGCCTAGGAAGTCGGAGGCGTCCAGGTTGGTCACGTGCGCCTGCAGTGGGGCGTCGACGGTAGCGGAAGGCTCTGGGAGGACGTTATAGATGACGTCGAAAAGCGGCTGCAGATCCTCGCCCGCAGGGACGTTGCCATCGCCTGGGTTCTCGGTGGAGGCAACGCCGGCGCGGCCGGAAGCGTAGAGAACCGGCAGGTCCAGCAGCTCCTCGGCGGCGGCTGCAGCTTCCTCATCCTCCAGGCCGGCGGCGATTTCCAGCAGGAGGTCCTGGGACTCGGAGACAACCTCGTCGATGCGGGCATCCGGGCGGTCAGTCTTGTTCACGCAGATGATAACCGGCAGCTTGGCTTCCAGTGCCTTGGTGAGCACGAAGCGGGTCTGCGGCAGCGGTCCCTCGGAGGCATCGACGAGCAAGACGACGCCATCCACCATGGAAATACCGCGCTCGACCTCGCCACCGAAGTCGGCGTGGCCTGGGGTGTCGATGACGTTAATAATCAGGTCCTGGCCGTCCTTGCCTAGGCCCTTGCGGTGAATGGCCGTGTTCTTGGCCAGAATGGTAATGCCGCGCTCGCGCTCCTGATCATTGGAGTCCATGACGCGGTCCGTGTGTTCACCGTGGTCACCAAAGGCGCCGGACTGCTCCAGCATGCCGTTGACCAGGGTGGTCTTGCCATGGTCAACGTGCGCGACGATGGCAACATTACGGAACTCGGTATTACTCACTAGTGGGGTTCTCCTTCGGAGGATCTACAGCGCTTGCGCGCGCGAATTTGATCTTGAACGAGCTCCCACGATACCCCCTTAAAGGGCCAAGTGCAGCATTGGGGATGGCTTTACCCCGTAACGCACCGTATAGGGAGAGCGAGAATTCTTATAGATTGCCAAAATACTTGACACTGTCCTTGCCATCACTATCGTTACTGTAGGTAATATTGTTACAAATGTGACAACTGGGGTTTAACTCCCTTTCCCGAGACCGCACCCAAGGAATTGATAACGTGAGCCACGCCCGCACCACTTGGCGCCTGTCCGGCCGTACCGGTTATATCGCCGCGGCCACGGCCGCGCTCATCGGCCTCGCCTCTCCGCTCGTCGCCCCTGCGCAGGCATCCGCACCGGATCTTTCTTCCTTAGTGCAGCAGGCATCGACCCATAGCCCGCTGGACGAGCTCGGCCGCCCCAATCAGGAAACCCAGGACCGCATCCGCGCTTTTGCGGCACAACCTTGGATTCCCGAGGATGTTCGCAACGCTATTCTCTCGGGCCTCGCGTTCTTCGCCGGCGGCGGCGATGGCAAGGGCGGCGTGGCTATGCCGGAGGGCAATAACCCGAATTTCCGCCAGTTTTATTGGCCCACCGTCTCCGCACATTGCATCGGCGGCACCAGCGATGCCATGGGCTCGGCCATTGCCGTACCTGGCCCCACGGAAATGCCAGCACCTGGTGCACAACCCGGCGAGACCGTCTTCCTCTTTACCGCTCTTGGCACCCCTCCGGCCGCGCGCGAGCAGGGCGGAATGAATGTGCAGTGGTTCAACCTAGATACCCTGCGCAGCGGCATCACCCCGCTGAATAACAACGGCATCAACCAGGATGGCCCCACTACCTTGTCCGGCACCGCCCAGACCGGCAAGGGTACCGTCATCGCGCTGCTATCCGGCGGCGTTAATACCCAAGAGTCCCACTGCAAATTCGCCCCCACTGCCGCTTTCCTTGAGGTGAAGTAAATGGCGGCGGACCTCCATCCGGTCAAGCGCGAGACCTTTAATACCGCCGATTACACCAACACCGACCCCAAAGGTTTCCTGCGCGAGGTCGATACCTACACCGAAACCGAGTTTGGTCTGTACATGGCCCGCGGCGCCGATCACCCACGCTTTGGTTACCTAGAATCGTGGCTGCTACCCGGCCTTAACCTGCGTGCCAATATCTTTCACTTCCGTCCGGGCGTAGACGTCCACCAAGATTTTTATATCGACGTTGCCGAAATCCAGCGCGATGGTGCGCTCTGGACCACCCGCGATCTTTATGTGGACCTGGTCGCAACGCGCGACGAGCCCATTTCCGTGCTCGACATTGATGAGCTCTCTGCCGCCACCTCCGCTGGTTTGATTACTGCCGAGGATGCAGAAAAAGCGATCGACACCACCCTAACCGCCGTAGAAGGCATTACTCGCAGGGGTGACGATGCGATGGCTTGGCTAGCACATCAAGGGATAAACTTGACGTGGTCCGATGACATTACCCTAGCCCCAGAAGGATAATTTATGGCCGGTGGCCTATTTGCACTGCTTGACGACGTCGCCTTGATCGCCCGCTCCGCTGCTTCCAGCGTTGACGATGTGGCCGCCCTCGCGGGCAAAACCTCGGTAAAGGCCGCAGGTGTAGTGGTCGACGATGCTGCCGTAACCCCGCAATACGTGGAAGGTATTAAGCCGCAGCGCGAGCTGCCGATGATTTGGCGCATCACCAAGGGCTCACTTATCAATAAGCTCGTCATCATCTTGCCCATCGCGATGATCCTTTCTTGGATCGCCCCCTGGGCACTCACGCCTATCTTGATGTGCGGCGGTACCTACCTTTGCTTCGAGGGTGCCGAGAAAATCTTGCACCACCTTCTTCCCCACCGAGAAAAAGAAACCGAGTCAGTCCAGGAAAAGGGTGCAGACGCCGAAGATAGCTTGGTCAAGTCCGCGATTACCACTGACCTCATCTTGTCGTCTGAAATCATGGTCATTTCCTTGAACGAGGTCATCGACCAGCCGTTCTGGATGCGCCTCGGAGCCCTCATTTTCGTCGGCATCATATTGACCTTGGGTGTCTACGGCGCCGTGGGCCTATTGGTCAAGATGGACGATATTGGCATGGCCTTAAATGAGCGCCACAATGGCAAATCCACGGTGGGCAACGCACTTGTCAAGGGCATGCCCATTGTGCTCGATATTATCGGCGTCATCGGCACCGCCGCGATGCTATGGGTCGGCGGCCATATCGTGGTCAAGGGCCTGCACGAATTCGGCATGAATCAGCCGCACGAATTCATCGCTTCCGTGACCGAAAAGATTTCTAATGGCGCCCTGGCTTGGCTGGCAGAGACCGGCATGTCTATGGTTTGCGGCCTGGTTCTCGGCACGGTCATCGCCACCATCGTCATGGCAGTCAAAGCTTCCTTTGGCAAGTCCTCGAGCACCTCTTCCACGCCGGCAGAGGCTTAGGCTTCAAGCACAGTAGGCCTGCTACATAAATAGCATCAGCGAAACCGCCATTACGGCCATGCCGGCGATCAGGCCATAAATGGCGTGGTGATGCTCGCCGGTTTCTTCGGCGGTGGGCAAAAGCTCATCCAGTGAGATAAAGACCATGATGCCGGCGATGGCGGCGAAGCTGATTCCCATCGTGGCCGGCCCAATCACCGGCATGAGAATGCCGAAACCAATGAGTGCGCCAATCGGCTCCGCCAGCCCAGACAAGGTGGCCCACCAAAAGGCCTTCGTGCGTGATCCGGTTGCCTCCCGCAGCGGGACGGCCACCGCGATGCCTTCCGGGATATTGTGAATGGCGATTGCCACCGCCACCGGCACCGCGATTTCCTTAGACTCTAGGCCGGATAAGAAGGTGGCGAATCCTTCCGGAAAATTGTGCAGCCCCAGCGCGCAGGCGGTAAATACGCCAGTTTTCATCAGCTTTTTGCGGCGGGCCTCTTCGGCCGTCGTAGCCGGCTCATGGGGATTGATCTCTTCCGGCACGAGCCGGTCAATGATGGCAATGACGGCAATGCCAGCAAAGAAGGCACCGACGGCGGCCCAGGTGCCAGCGGTTTCTCCCCCGAGGGCGTCGGAAAGCTGGGATATGCCTTCGGGGAGAATCTCCATGAAGGAGACGTAGAGCATCACACCGGCCGAAAGACCTAGAGCTGCAGCCATGAAAGCCGGGCCCGGCTGGCGCTTTCCCACCGCCAAGGCTCCGCCAATCGAGGTCGATAGCCCCGAAAGCAGCACCAAGGCGAAGGCGAAAACAAAGGTACTAAGAGTCATAGCTGGCACCCTACCTGATAATAATTATCAGGTATTAACCCTCATCTTTGTCCTCAGGCACAGGAGAGATAAATTCGCCATTCTTGATAGAAGGATCATTATCCACGTACTCGCCTGTCTCGTAGTCATAGCCCACAGCGTGGCCTTCCTCGTCCGTGCGCGCGTACCAATCGGTCACCTCTGCTGCAGTGGAGTTAAAGTGCGCGCCCGTTGCATAGTCCCCCTCCGTCGGTTCAATGGACAAGGCAAAATTATCGCCATAATCGCGCACGCCACGCACAATCGCATTAGAAACCGCCTCATCCTCGTAGAAGTGACGGATAGAGATTGGATCATGGCGCAGCTCGCGCACCAGCGCGATACACATAAGCACAATGATGACCGCAAATGGCAGAGAGGTAATCGTAATAAGATTCTGCAGGCCCTGCAGCGCATTGCGTCCGCCAGCGAGCAAAATGACCACAGCGATGCCGGCCATGCACACCACCCAAAAGACGGTAACAATAGGGTTTGGCTTGGGGTTACCCCGCTGCGTGAGCTGCGAGTTCACAATGGATGCGGAGTCCGCCGTGGTAATGAAGAAGACAACCAGCATGAGAATGACAATGGGTGCCATCCACTCCGCACCTGGGAAATGGTCCAGGACCTTAAAGAAGATATCTTCTGCCGCCGGCATAGAGTCAATAGTGCCGTCCGGGGCGATATCGCCATCGCGGCGCTGCAGCCAAATGGTGGTGCCACCAAGAATGGTAAAGGCAGCAACAATGATGGCCGATGGAATAAGCAGCACGCCAAGCACGAACTGGCGGATGGTACGCCCGCGCGAAATCTTGGCTACGAAAACACCCACAAACGGTGACCACGATACCCACCAAGCCCAGTAGAAGGTGGTCCATGAGGAGAGGAATGCCACCATATCTTCGCCCTCGCCCATATTGGCAGAGAGCATCTGCGGCATCTTATCAAGATACTCAATCACCACTGCCGGCAACATGTTGATCAAGAAAGCGGTGGGACCTACCACGAAGAAGAACAGCGCCAGCGCAAGCGCTAGCACCAGGTTGATATTTGAGAGCCAACGAATGCCCTTAGCCACGCCCGAAACGGCCTAAAAAATCGTGCCGATAGACAGCACCACGATAATGACCAGCGCCGCAGTATTGCCGGTGGTGGACCAGCCGCTAACCAATTCCACGCCGCGGCCGATCTGCAGCGCACCAATGCCCAAGGTCGCGGCGGTACCAAAGAGCGTGGCAATAATGGCCAGGCCGTCGATGATGCGCGCCGGCAGGGAATCCGTAGAACGATTGCCAAAAAGCGGCATCAAAATGGAACTCATCAGGGGAACGCGGCCGCGGCGGAAAGACACATAGGCCACGCACAAGCCCACGATGGCATAGATTGCCCAAGCATTAAATCCCCAGTGCATTGCGGCCTGAGCCATTGCTCCCAGCACGGCTTTATCGCTAGCTGCCTCGTACGCGCCTGGCCGCGGCGAAAGGTAGTAGCTCAGCGGTTCGAAGGGGCCGAAGAAAATAATGCCGATACCAATGCCAGCACCAAAGAGCATCGCAGCCCAGCTCACCGTGGAAAACTCTGGCTTCTCCCCATCGAGCCCCAGTGGAATCTTTCCGTACTTGGAAAAGGCCAAGATGAGGAGCAAAAACATCAGGAACGTAGCCAAGGCAGTAAAAATCCAACCCAAGTTGCGCATTACCCAATCCAGCGCGGCCGAAGAGGCATCAAAGACTTGCTCGGGCGCAACCACACCCCAAATGACGAAGGCCATGACCAGGCCGCCGACCGCCACAAGGATCGGCTTATCCACTCCATATTTAACCTTCTGATCCTCAATGGAAACGCCCGGCACCAGCGCAGGGTGGATATTATGCGGGTACATAATGTCTTTGAGAATGCGCTTGGCGTTACGGGTGCGTTTTTTACTTTCTTCCGAGCTATTTACCCCGCGCACAGGGCGGGATGAAGAAGACGGTGAAGAAGAGATGGTTCTACTCCTATTCTATTTTCAGGCGTCACTTTTAAAGAGCTGTCTACACATTAATAAAAACTCGCTGGATATAAAGCTGGCATCAGCCTTACCCCCATATGCGTAAAATAGGTCCAGCATTGTTTACCGGCCTTAAACCTTGGGAGTGACTTTCTATGGCGCTTTACCCGCTCGCGACTAGTTACTTCGGCGTGGAGCATGTCGCAGTCCTTGAGCACCCCGTGCTGGGCACCGCGTTGAGCATCCCCGGTGTGGCCGAGCACGCAGCGCTTGTCGATGTCTCCCTAGAGCCCGATACCTACACCAACGGCTGGCGCATCCGCTCAGACTTCGGCTTTTTAGGTTTTTTGGATGAGGTAGAAGCCGCGGAATATCCCGCCCTAGAGCGTTTGAAAAACTCGTTTGCCCAGCCACAGACTAGTGCCACAGTGGAAGTAGTAGACGGCAAGGTGGAGGTTGCCGTGTCCCTCGGCTTGTGGCCGTGGATGGTTCCGGTCAATGACCAGCCCCAAGGAACCGCGCTGCTAGCCGGTGGACGAGGCGTGCTTATCGACGTCGCCGCCGGCGACCTTTCCTCACCCCAGCTTCAGTGCATGGGTACGCAACAATTCTTCGTTACCCTGGAAGACCTTTCCGGTACGGCTGTGGCTACCTGCGACGATATGGTTCTCGGCCCCTGCGGCGATATCGCCTCGCTGCCTGGTCTGCGTGCCGCATTCGAGGCTGCTAGTGCCTCCGGAGCGGGGCTGTCCGCCCGTGCCTACACGAGCCACGGCATGCTTGCAGTCGACATCCCCGCCGATACCGCCACCACCGAGGAAATCTTCTCCCCCGCCGTCCCACCATTGCGCGTGCCTGCTCCCCAACCTGCGATTCCTGCCGCCGCGCCCGCATCCATGCCCACGCCGCCCGAAGTCTGGGATCACACAGTATCCGGCGAGACCATCGTCACTGCACTTCCCACGGGCTCGCGTCGTCCGCAAGGACCGCACGCGCAGCCAGCCGCACCCGCTGCGCCTTCCCAGACGGCTTCGCCACAACAAACTGCTCACTCGGCCACGCCGCCTAAAGCCAGCGCCAAGCTTGCAGAATTGGTCTCCTCTGTCCCAGGCGAGCAGAGTTTTAGTTGGCGCGTGCTCCCGGTAGCCGAGGAACCAGGCCGTTATTCTTCCGAATCCGCGCGCGTGCGGGCTCGGCGCGTAGCACGCGAGACTTCCCACCACCGCGGAGGAAACCACCGCAAATAGCTACCGGCCCCGCCAAAGTGTCCTTGCTAGCGCAAGGTTCTGCAGCCTCCCTCCCCGCGGCGAGTAATCCGCTGGGCATCTAAATATTCCAGGAGCGGAATGGCTACCCGTCGCGTCGTCCCCAAGGCCCGGCGGGCAGCAGAAAGCGTGAAGGGCTGTTCCAGCTCGGCCAAGTACCGACGCGCTTCCTCTGGTGCCGAGGGCAAAAGCACGATGCTGTGCTGAAGACGCAACAGGCGCCCGGCGCGCTCAGCGGCAGCAAGCTCCTTGGTACCCAGACCCAGCTCCGCTAAATCATCTGCCTCTGGTGCCGCAAAGGGTGACGCTTTAAGTCTCTTCTCGATAACAGCAATGCCCTGCTCAGCCGCGCCGAGATCCACCCGTTGCCCAGGCAGACGAAGCACTCCCTCACTGCTTTCTGCCTTCGCAGCGGCGATCGCAAGCCCTAGCAATCCTTCGTCGCGCATGCCGAAGGCATCCATGGCCGCCTTGCGAGGCATTCCCGGCGCCAAGGGATGTGCGGCAGCGTGGGCATGCAGAGCATCGTTGAGTGCTTCCTTCCACCGTGTTACCTGGGAAGCGGCTATCCACCACTCGCGGAAGGCGATGATGCCTGCGGGTGGCGCGGCAGTATCGAAGCCATCGCGGGCGAGGTCATCCAAGCGGGCGTAGCCGACGCGCCACAGATAGGATGCAGGATCCCTAAATGACTCCTGCGCGCTGAGTTCTTCTGCGCGACGGCGAGCGGCACCGCGACGGTTAAGCTCCGGCGGGCGGAGATCTACTGCTTCTACCCCGGCGACGACGTGGCGACCGCCGGGGCTGCGGACGACGAAGCGGTCGAGGAGCTGAAGGGGCAGCGGATGAGCCAAGCTAAGGCGCGCGAAATCGGGCGAAAGGGGCCGCAAGTGGCCCTCTACCCCGGCGGTACCGGTGTGGACGACGAGGTTATCTGGCAGCCCATCGAGCTCGGCGCCAAAGGTGCGGCGAATATCGAGGTGCTCCACCAGTCGCCATGCGCCTGGGCTCAGCACTACGTCGCCGCGGTGTATCTCGGCGGCATCTACTCCCCGCAGGTTGACGGCAGCGCGGGTGACAGGGCCAAGGGATTCCTGTGCGCTATTTTCGCTGTGCAGTCCCCGAATTTCCACCGTCTTTTCGCCCTCAGCTGTCACCACCTGCAGGCTATCGCCTACGCGCAAGCTGCCCGCGGCGAGTGTTCCGGTGACCACGGTGCCCGCTCCCTTCACGCTAAACGCCCGGTCGACCCACAGGCGCACTGGGGCTGTCGGATCGGGAGCAGGTACTTCAGCAAGCACATCATCCAGCGCCCGCCGCAGCTCTGCAATGCCTTCGCCGGTGGGGGCGGAGACGGGGATAATGGGGGCGTCGGCAAGCGGGGTATCTGCCAACTCCGCACGGATCTCGGCGGTGCGATCTACGGTGGCGCGGTCGCTGCGGGTAAGTGCGATAATTCCATGCTCTACGCCCAGGGCGCGCAAGGCATCGCGATGATCGGTGGACTGGGCTTGCCACCCCTCATCAGCTGCCACCACGAAAAGGACCACTGGGGCTGGGCCCACGCCGGCAAGCATATTGCCCAAGAATTTTTCATGGCCGGGCACGTCCACGAAAGCCACATCTGCACCAGAGGGCAAGGTGGTCCAGGCAAATCCTAGGTCAATGGTGAGCCCGCGGCGCTTCTCTTCTTCCCACCGGTCCGGGTCCATCTCCGTAAGTGCGCGCACCAAGGTGGACTTGCCATGGTCTACATGGCCGGCGGTAGCAACGACGTACACCTAGCCCACCGCCTTAATCGCGGCAATGACCACGGCGTCTTGGTCTGCGGGAACGCAGCGTATATCCACTAAGCAGTTGCCCTGATGCACCCGGGCTACCACCGGTGGTTCGTGGTGGCGAAGCGCGTCCGCAAAGTGTTCTGGCAGGCTAACCGCATAACCGGGTAGCGGGTATTCGGGCGCCCCGCCACCGCCTACGCGGCCATCGTGGGGCACTACGCGCGCACCGACTGCCTCCGCTATCGCTTCCGTGCGCGCGCGATGGGTCTCCCTGTCCAGATGCAGTGCATCTTGCACCGCATTCGAAGGCGTGGAAATGGCAGCCTCCAAGGCGTTGAGGCGCAGCTTGTCTATACGCACGGCGCGCGCAAGTGGGTGCTTTTTCACCGCAGCAATCGCCTCCTTGGTACCGAGCAAAATTCCTGCCTGCGGGCCGCCGAGTAGCTTATCGCCGGAGGCAATGACGATATCGGCGCCGGCGCGCAGCTGGGCCTGAATATCTGGTTCCTCTGGCAGCGCGGGATCATGATTTAGTAAACCAGAACCCAGGTCCACAATGAGCCGCGTATGGTGCTGCGCTGCTAGGCGGTGCAGCTCATCCACGCCGACTGCGGAGGTAAAGCCCTCAATGCGGAAGTTAGAAGGGTGCACCTTCAAAATGGCGCCGGTATTTTCCCCCAGCGCGCGCTCATAATCGGCCAGATGCGTGCGATTAGTCGCGCCGACTTCCTTGAGGCGCGTGGCCGTAGACTCGATGAGCTCCGGCAAACGAAAGCCCGCACCGATCTCAATAAGTTCGCCGCGCGAAATGATGACGTCTTTGCCCGGGGCGAGTGCGGCAGTGGCCAAGAGCAAGGCACTGGCGCCGTTATTGACCACGAGGGCATCTTCTGCACCGGGACAGGCCGCAAGCAGCGCAGCCGTGGCGCCAGCTCCGCGGTTTTTCGAGCGCTTGCCAGAATCAAGGTCCATTTCCACGTCGGTATAAGAGGCGGCGTCATGAAGGGCCTCTACTGCGGCTCCCGGAAGAGGGGCGCGCCCTAAGTTGGTATGGATGATGACGCCGGAGGCGTTGATGACCGGCCGCAGGGAATGCACCCTCTGCTGCCCCAGGCGTTGCGCAATTTCTGTGGGGATATCGTTGATAGGCAGCTCGCCGCGGCGTGCTTGGGCAACTGTGCGCTGAACAATTGCACGAATGGTGTGCTCGGCAAGGCGCTGTCGCGCGGTTTCTACTTCTGGCAGCTGGAGCAGCTCATCCATGCGGGGAATATTCCGACGGGGATCGGGGCTGGCTGCAGGGGTGGGCGTGGGCACTGTGGCATTCCTCCTTGCGCGCGAATGGCGGAGACGGACAGGAATCGAACCTGCCAGACCGAGATGCTCGGCCTCACCGGTTTTGAAGACCGGGGCGCCCACCAGGACACGTACGCCTCCGTGTGCTCACCTTACACGCGCATTCCCCGGCGCCAATACACCTGTCATCCCCACGTCCACTAAGCCCCTCGAAGGCGAAACCTCGGCGCCCTCTGTCCTATCGCCACACGCCGCCGCAAGCGGGTTCCCGCCCTAGCTTTGCAGCCAGATACTCTCTGGAGATGAGTAAAATGGCGCTATGACCGAAGAAATTAAGCTCACCTCTTTCGCCGCAGGCGGCGGTTGCGCCTGCAAGATTCCCGCTGGCCAGCTTGAGTCTGCCGTCGAGGGCCTGATAGGCAAGGCCGACCCTAATGTACTGGTGGGCCTAGATGATGGCGATGATGCTGCGGCAGTCAAAATCCAGGATGGTCTAGCAGTTATTTCCACCGCGGATTTTTTCACCCCGATGCTCAATGACCCCTACGATTGGGGGCGAGTGGCTGCGGCCAACGCGCTTTCTGATGTCTATGCCATGGGCGGCACCCCCGTTACCGCCATCAACCTCGTAGGCTGGCCCAATGAAAAGCTCGGACTGGACGTACTACGCGAGGTCCTGCGCGGCGGCATGGACGTAGCCACCGAAGCCGGCATCTCTGTTACCGGCGGCCATTCCATTACCGCCCCTGAACCACTCTATGGCATGGCCGCCACCGGTATCGTCGCGCCCGAAAAGCTCATGCGCAACGACGCCGCCGAGCCCGGCCTGCCCATTACCCTCACCAAGCCCATCGGCGTAGGCATCCTCAACAATAAACACAAGGCCACCGGCGAGGTATCCCAAGCCGCAGTCGATTCCATGACCACCTTGAATCGCGAGGCCGCCCGTGCCGCGGTGGAGGCAGGCGTGCGTGCGGCCACCGATGTCACCGGCTTCGGCCTCCTCGGCCACCTTTATAAGATGTGCCGCGCCTCTGGCATCGCCGCGGAGCTCGACTTTTCCGCCGTGCCCACCATCGACGGCGCGAAGGAGGCCTTGGCGGAAGGATTCATCCCCGGTGGCTCCCGCCGCAACCTCGACTGGGTACGCCCACACCTGGAAACCTCCTTGAGCGAGGAAGAGCTGGTGCTGCTTGCCGACGCCCAAACTTCCGGCGGACTCCTCCTCATCGGCGAGGTCCCCGGCTACCCCGTCATCGGCCACACCACCGAGCGCACGGGCGATGCTTATATCAAGGCCTAAATTTTCTCCTCCCCAGCGCCCCTAGCCGCGCTGGGGTTGATGGGGTGTGCAACCGAGGGGGCATCGCCAAGCGCATGCTCCCCTCCCATTCGGGTCCACCGACCGGCACTTTTATTGCTCCGCAGCCGAGCAACAACGCAGGGAAGATATCGGCGCGGAACTCGCTCCCGCCCTACAGGAGGTGGACTAGTCCGAGCTCACCACATCGTGGTCGAGACCCTGCTCGCGCCGGCGCTTTTCCGCCCGGCGCTTTTGCGGGCCGATGGTAGTCTCCGGATTCTTCACTGCTTCTAGGCCGGCGTTGAGCACACCAAAGCGGGTGCACGCCGATCCCGCCAATAGCGATAGCCCCGCGGCCACCGATACCGCGCGGGACTTTGTGGCCGCAGCCAGCATGCTCCCCACGCCACCGGCCGCAATGAGGTATTCCGAAGCCTTCATCAGCGTGCCCGGCTTTCCCTCGTGCAGTGCTTGGCGCGGTTCAGGCTCCATGCCTTCTTCCAAGACCTTGGTCGCCGCTAGATCGCTGGCCGCAGCGGCCATGCCCAACACGCGGGCAGGACCTGCGTGCTCGACCGGAGTCGTCACCATAGCCATTCCCGATGACGCCGCCGCTGCCGAGGAAACAAAGACATACGGCAGGTGCTTTTTCATGTCATTCCACACCGGGTTCGAGGTATTCGACAGCAATACCGCGGTATACCCCGCCAGCGGACCACCGAGCACTCCCGCGACTGCGCCAGCTGGTCCAGCCGCTTTCTGCAGCGCCGTGCGCACGAACTTAGGCAGGGGCAGCTTATGCCCAGTCGCTGCATCCACTTCCGCTGCGGCCGGCAGCGCGGCCGCGCTCGCAAAACCCGACAGGATCCACGATCCCAGAGACATCGGCGAGGTCACCTTGAAGACGCGGAACATATTCAGCGCGCGCTCCGGGCGGCCCAAATCTAGAATCAAAAAGACTGATCCCGCGGCCGCCGCGCCAAAGGCAGAAAGGCGGGTGGTACGACGCAGCGGTGCATTGCCCACGGCCTGTGCGCCGGCGGCCAAAAGCCCCGATCCGCCACTGACGCCGCCCAAGAAGAGATACGCACCGATTGGCCATTCCCACGGCGGCGCCTTAACCACTGGCCGGCCGTAGTAGGACGAGAACTCGAAATCCTGCGCCATGCGCTCTTCTTTGGAACCATCCTGCGCGCCCGCGCCTGGGCGCTTGCGCTTCTTTTTAGGCTTGGTGCCATCAAATTTCCGGTAGCGATTACGACGCTCCGGCTGCGGCGGGCGGTACTCATCAAAGTTGCTCATTTACGTCCCCCAATCAGGAAGGAACCGGCCACGGCCAGCGCCATACCGCCGATAGCCTTCACTGCGGTCTTATACATCTGCGGCAAATCCGCCGTCGGCACGCGTGGATCTGGCGGAAGCCCATAGACCTCTGGCGAATCCAAAAGCAAGAAGATGGAACCGGTTCCGCCGACACCATCGTCTTGGTTAGCGCCATAAAGCCGGGCCTCAGTAATTCCCTGCTTGTGCAATACTCGCACACGTTCCTTGGCGGCGGCCACCATCTCCTCATAAGGGCCAAACTGGATGGAATCCGTCGGGCAGGTCTTAGAACACGCTGGCTGCTCGCCCTGCTTCAAGCGGTCATAGCACATAGTGCACTTTTGGGCCACGCCCAAATTCTTGATCGGCATCGCCTCGCCCGGTGTATGGTCCGGGCCTTGCGGGGCAAGCTGCTTGAGCTTTTGCAACACGTTGACGCCAGCATGGGAATTATCCACGTAATCCACCGTGGCGGTCTTGTCATATTTCAGCGCCACACCGCCATCATCGCGGCGTTCAATGACACCGAACGGGCAACCGGCTACGCATGTCCCGCAGCCATTGCACACGTCATCTTGCACTACCACAGTGCCAAATTCGGTGCGAAACAGTGCGCCGGTAGGACAGACATCAAGGCAACCTGCATGCGTGCAGTGCTTGCAGACATCCGAGGACATCAGCCACCGGAAGGTATCGGTATCTGGCGGAGTGGTATCAACTTCTTGCGGCTGCGCCCCGACCGAAGGCATGCCCAAAGAAATGAGCTTCTTTCCCTCCTCGCGGGCGTGCTCGATACGGTCATTATTTTGTTCCACGAAGGCCACGTGCCGCCAAGTATTAGCGCCCAGCGCACCGGTGTTGTCATAAGAATCACCGGTGACGTCATAGCCTTCTACCGGATTGCGGTTCCACTCCTTGCACGCCACCTCGCAGGCCTTACAACCAATACAAATGGAGGTATCGGTAAAAAAGGCCATGCGGCGGTACTTATCGTAGCCGTGCCGGCTCGCGTTCTCGGTCAGTAGATTTGTCATTTACTTACCTTCTTCGCTTTCCTCGCCCTTCACGCCTGGCGTGTCCGCATCCACGGGCTGCTGCGGCTCTGGGTTATAAGTGAAGGAATCATCCACAGTGAGCAGATCATTACCGGAATCCAGATTCAGGTGCGCACGCTTCTGGTACTCCTTGAGCATCTCCACACGGGCCTCACCACGAGGACGACGCCCCGGCTGGATATCGCAGGCGCCAATCTTGGAATTCTGAATGAATACGTTCGGCTCCAGCGTGAGGCCCAGCAAATCATTGGCACCATCGCCAGCTACGGCTGTGGAATCGGACTCGCCATAGTGATACGGCAAACCGATTTGGTGGAACTCCTCACCATTGATCTTCATCATCTGCATGCGGTCAGTGACCAAGACCTGCGCCTCAATCACGCCGCGAGGCGAGACGATCGTGGCCCACTGACCATTTTCTAGCCCACGCTTTTCTGCCAAGGCCTTATCAACCTCGCAGAATAGGCCTGGCTGCAGTTCCGCCAGATACGGCAAACGGCGTGACATCGCACCCGAGGTATACATCTCCGTGAGGCGATACGTAGAAAAGACGAACGGGAAAACCTCCGCGCCCGGCTCGCCCGGCTCTGGACGCGACAGGTTATCTGGACGCTTAATAGTCAGACGCGTCGGCGACTGCTGCTGCTTGTACAGCACATTGTGTACCGGGGACTCGTGCGGCTCATAGTGGGTGGGCAAAGGGCCGTCGGAAAGCCCGGTCGGCGCAAAGAGCCAACCGCGGCCATCAGCCTGCATGATGAAGGCATCGGTACCATCGAGGGCGTCCGGCCCCACGGCGTCGACCGGAGCCTTGTAGTCAGGGGCCTTAGTAACCGGGAAGTCCGGCACGTCATCGCCAACCCACTTTCCTTTGTCAGCATCCCACCACACATACTTCTTGCGCTCCGACCACGGAGTGCCATCCGGCTTCGCCGAAGCGCGGTTGTAGAGCAGGCGGCGGTTTGCCGGCCACACCCAACCCCACTCCGGGGCTACTTCATTCTGTTCCGACCCAGGAACCTTGCGCGCGGACTGATTAATACCGTCCTTGAACACGCCAGTGTAGATCCAGCAGCCACCCGAGGTGCTGCCATCATTTTTCATCTCCACGAAGGCAGGCAAAAGCTCGCCCTTCTTCGGGCCCTCAAGGTAATAACCGTTGATCTCCTTGAGGACGTCCTCAGAATTCGGCTCACCTTCCTCGGTTTCCACATAATCCCACGTGACCTTCTGCAAAGGCAGATCTCGCGGATCAGTGGAATCGCACAGACGCTCCTTAATCTTCTTGCCCAACTGGTAGAAGAACCACAGGTCACTCTTGGCATCACCTGGCGGCGGTGCCGCCTGGAAACGCCATTGCAACATGCGCTGGGTTTGGGTGAAGGTACCGGCCTTTTCCACGTGGGTTGCCGCCGGCATCAAGAAAACCTCGGTACCGATATCTTCGGTCTTGAGCTCGCCGTTTTTAATCTCCGGCGAATCCTTCCAGAACGAGGCAGTCTCAATCTCCTGGAAATCGCGCACAACCAGCCACTTTAGCGCCGCCAAACCACGGCGCTGCATGCCGCCATTAGACTGCGCCACTGCCGGATTCTGGCCGAAGACAAAATAGCCTTCCACCTGCTCATCCAGCATTGCCATGAGCGTTTCATAGGTCGAATGCGCACCAGAAATACGCGGCATGAGGTCATAACCCCACCCGTTTTCCTTGGTCGCTGCATCGCCCCAGTAGGACTTCATCAGCGAGACCGCGTAGTTCTCTCCGATCTGCCAGAAGCCCTTCTGCGACTCATTGCGGATGCCATCTACATACTCAGGCCAGCTTTGCTTGTCGACGCCCGGCATAGGCAAATACCCCGGCAGCGAATGGAACAGCGTCGGAATATCGGTAGACCCCTGAATAGACGCGTGTCCACGCAACGCCATAATGCCCGAGCCGGGTCGGCCCACATTACCGGTCAGCAGCTGCAAAATTGCCGCGGTACGAATGAACTGCGCACCCAGAGTGTGCTGAGTAAAGCCCAAAGCATAAGCAAAGCACGTGGTGCGATCCGGCGTGGAATTCTGCGCAATCGACTCCGCAAGGTAGTAAAAGTCCTCTTGCGCAATACCGCAGGTCTCCTCCACTATCTCAGGCGTATAGCGTGCGTAATGGCGCTTGAGAATCTGGAAAACCGAATTGGGATGCTCCAGCGATTCATCGCGTTCCACATTCCACGACGCACCCTCGAGCTTCTGCACGTACTGCCACGAATCCGTGACGTATTTTCCGGTCTCTGGGTCATAGCCAGAGAACAAACCATCTAGATCCTCGGTGTCTTGGTAGTCCTCCGAGATAATCATCGGCGCATTGGTATACGCCACCACATAGTCATGGAAGTACAGCTCATTTTCCAGCAGATAATTAATCACTGCACCCAATAGCACTACATCCGTGCCACCGCGAATACCAATGTGGCGATTCGCAAACGCGGACGTACGCGTATAGCGCGGATCCACGTGAATGATGCGTGCCCCACGCTTCTTGGCTTCCACCACCCACTGGAATCCCACTGGGTGGCACTCGGCCATATTAGAACCCTCAATGACGATGCAGTCCGCATTCGCCATATCCTGCAGCGGTTGGGTTGCGCCGCCGCGGCCAAACGAAGTTCCTAGACTAGGAACGGTGGCAGAGTGTCATATGCGCGCCTGGTTCTCAAGCTGTATCGCACCAGCGGCGGTAAATAGCTTCTTGATGAGGTAATTTTCCTCATTATCCAAGGTCGCACCGCCCAAACCGGCGATGCCCATCGTGCGATTGAGGGTGCGGCCCTCATCGTCGACATCCTGCCAACCGTTGCGACGCGCCTCCAAGAAACGATCCGCAATCATCTCCATCGCGGTATCTTCATCAAGGTCCTGCCACTGCGAAGAGTAAGGCGCGCGATATTTAATCTTGGTCAGGCGCGTAGCGGAGTTAATTAGCTGCTCCGACGCAGATCCCTTCGGGCACAAGCGCCCACGAGAAATGGGCGAATCCGGATCACCCTCTACCTGGATGACACGGTCATCTTTGACATACACGCGCTGCGAGCAACCGACCGCGCAGTACGGGCACACTGACTGCACCACGCGGTCCGCTTCCACGGTGCGTCCATGTTTATCCTTGCTCTTTTGAGACTGCGTATTGACGTCCCTGCCAAAGGGATCGCCGCTGCGCAGCTGGCGCACAACCGGCCAGTTGAGAGGGCTAAAGCGAGACATATCCATAAATCTATATTTCGCTGGTTCAAAAAGCCACAAAGGCTACCCTAACTAGCCTGCACCGCCCAGAGTGCCCGCTTTATCCCCTCGACTACCTCAGCTAGCGCCATCATGGGCTTATCCGCTTTGTTCTGCTCCTCAATATAGGGAACATGTACAAATCCCGCGCGCACCTCCATCCCTGCGAAGTGATGCAGGAGACCATACAGGAGCTGATTGCACACGAAAGTCCCCGCCGTATTCGACACCCGCGCCGGACAATCATCCATCGCCGCGACCATTTCCTTTACTGGTAGCGTGGAAAAATACGCCGCTGGGCCACCCTCCACGACCGGTACATCCACTGGCTGATAACCCGCGTTATCAGGAATCTCGGCATCCATCACATTAATGGCGACTCGCTCCGGGGTGATATGTTTCCGGCCGCCTGCCTGTCCCAAGCACACAATTGCATCGACTGATGATTCCTCTGCGAGTGCAATTACTCGGCGCAGGGATTCCCCAAACTTGGTCGGAATCACCGTCTTGACAAGCTCCGCTCCCCCAACCTCCTCTGGTAATAGCTCCAGCGCTTGTTCTGTAGGGTTAATGCTTTCTCCGCCGAAGGCGTCAAATGCAGTCACGAGGATTTTCATGCCGCCAGTATTCCAGAAATCGCAGCCCCTCCTCGCTCTGCACCTCGCGCTCCGCCCTTCCCCCTCCGCCCTTCGCGCTCACCAGCAGCGTAAAGGTGATGCTTCCACCCCGCTCTGGTGAGCGCCGAGGGCGCACACCGCAATTCTTCCTCCCCCTCGCGCTCAGTGGGAAAAGAACCCCAGGTATTAGGAAGCCACCCGGTGAGCGCGAAGGATGAGGTCGCAGCCATGGGAGAATCCCCACGTCTTGTGCCTAAAGACGTCGAAGGAATAAACTGAGCGAAGTTGAAGTTGAACAGGACAGTATCTGAAAACTAGTCCGATCTGTCCATTTTTATTTTCAAAGGAACCTTTATGTCTCAACAGGAATCTTCGCGCTCTAGGCTCCCAGGCTGGGCCACAGGATTCGGCGCGCAAGTTATCGCCGGCCTTATCATCGGCCTCATCTTGGGTTTCATCGCCTCTGGCATGGATACTGACCCAGACAACCCCGGTTGGTTGACCACCCTGCTCACGGGAGTCGGTAGCGCCTACGTCCAGCTGCTCAAGGTGATGATCCCGCCGCTGATCTTTGCCGCTGTTGTTACCTCTGTCGCCAATTTGCGCAAGGTGGCTAACGCGGCTTCCCTGGCGATTTCCACACTGGTGTGGTTCGCCATTACCGCATTCTTCTCTGTCTTGATGGGCATTTTCGTTGCCGTCATTATGAAGCCGGGCGTCGGCACGAGCGTCGATGCCGCCACTGCGCAGGATCCTTCCCACGTCGGCTCGTGGACCGCGTTCTTTGAGCAGCTTCTGCCACAGAACTTCGTAGGACTTTCTGCCTCGCTTTCCGACGGCGAAGTATCCCTCAGCTTCGGCGCGTTACAACTGCTTGTCATTTCACTGGCCATTGGTATCGCCGCAGTCAAGACCGGAAAGTCCGCCGAGCCGTTCCTGCGCTTTACCGAGTCCTTCCTCAAGGTCATCCAGGTCATCTTGTGGTGGATCATCCGCCTTGCACCGATTGGCACCGCCGCCCTTATCGGTAAGGCAGTAGCAACCTACGGCTGGGACGCCTTGGGCTCGCTGGGCAAGTTTGTTCTGGCTATGTACGTGGGCCTTGGTCTGGTTTTTGTCGTGGTCTACCCCGCCGTACTGAAGTTCAACAAGATTCCAGTCATGGGCTTTTATAAGCGCGTTTGGCCGGTCACCTCGCTGGGCTTTGTTACCCGTTCTTCCATGGGTGTCATGCCAGCTACCGAGCGCTTTAGCGAAAAGGCCATGGGTGTTCCCTCTGAATACGCTTCCTTTGCCGTTCCGCTAGGAGCAACCACCAAGATGGACGGCTGCGCATCCGTTTACCCGGCCGTTGCAGCCATCTTTGTTGCCCAGTTCTACGACATTAACCTCGACTTCACCCAATACCTGCTCATCATCTTTGTTTCCGTCATTGGTTCCGCTGCTACCGCAGGCACCACGGGCGCAACGGTTATGCTCACGCTGACGCTATCTACACTTGGCCTTCCGCTGGCTGGTGTCGGTCTCCTGCTGGCCATTGAGCCGATTATTGACATGGGACGCACTGCACTCAACGTCACCGGACAGGTACTGTGCGCCACCGTCGTTGCTAAACGTGCCGCCATCCAAGACAGGGCAACCTGGGACGCAGCAGAAAGCGGCGTCAAAGACATTATGGATTCTGACTCGGCCGCAGCCATCGGTGCCAAGGCTTAAATAAGCCCTCAAACATAATAAACGCCCGCAAGGAAAACCTTGCGGGCGTTTAGCTATGCGCTTTTACTTCTTGAGGCCATCAACACCATCGGTGTCGATCTGCTCCTTGCGCAGCTCCTCGGTGTGAGTCTCGGTGTCGCGAACGGTGTCCTTCTTCAGGTTGATCTTCTCAACCGGAACGGTTTCCTTGTTCACGTTAACCTGCTCCTCGTGCAGGGTGACGGAAGCTTCCTCAGCGTCACCGGAGATGGTGCCGTTGTAGTTCTTGGCATCTTCAGCGCTGATCGGAGTGCGCTCAACGCTGACCTCTTCGCGCTCAACCGGGACCTCAACGGTCTCGGTGTCGGTCACAACGTACTTGCGCAGGCGAGCCTCGCCGGTAGCCACGCGCTCCTTGTTGACGTTCAGCTGCTCCTCAGAACGGATGAGCTCACCGTCATTGTTGGTGTGCTCTGCTGCGGTGTTCTTGGTAGCAGCGTTATCAGCAACGCCAGCCTTACGCTCAGCAGCAGCCGCATCAGTGGTGTGGGCAGCTTCCTTCTTCTCGTTAGCGTGTGCACCAGCAACGCCTGCACCAGCGCCAGCAACGCCGGCACCTGCGGCCAAGTTGTGGTCCTTGTCAGCGCCAGCCTGAACGTCGCGCTTGGAGTCCAGGTTGGAGTCCTTGTAATCGGTAACGTCCTGTGCATTATCCAGGCCGTAGTGCTTGAAGATATCGGACTGTGCCTCTGGGGTCAGCGGCTTATCGGAATCGAAGTCTGGGGCGTCCTTGATGCGGTCCTTGGAGAAGCCCAGCTTCAGGTCATCGCCGGAGAAGTCGTGGCCGCGCAGCGGAACGAGGCTGGAGTTCATACCGAACAGGCCGTGGTTAACCTCAACGAAGGTAGGCTGGCCGGACTGGTCATCAACGAATACCTCGTTAACGTTGCCCAGCTTCTCGCCGTCCTTGTCATATGCGGTTGCGTTAAACAGATCCTTAATGTTCTTACCCATTGTCAGTAAATCCTTTCTGCTATTGGTATAGCTCTCTTCAGCCAATCAAAAGGACATATTCTTGCCCCCACATGTGGAATGCGGGGGTGAGAATCGCTATTTGCTTGGTGTGACAACCACCATACGGAGAATTCAAAATTTTTCGACCGCCAGCAAGAAATTTTTGCCGTTTTATTCACCCAGAGAAGACTTCATGCAGCTCAGAGCAATCAATAACATTTTCATAACGTTAAGAATTCTGCACCATAAATGGCCCGAATCTAAAAAAATAGATGTCGTTTCACGACCCCGCAGCGCCGTAGTCAACACCCTCGACTTTCTCCAAGTCATTCAAGACTTACCCCACCCCCAAAAGGCGGTGCCACTAAACCCACAGAGTCCTTTCAGAAGGGTGTATGCTTTCTGCGAAAAAGCACAGGCTATGTACAGGCCCTATTCACTCGAACGGGTCTACACACATGTCGGTCTAAAAAATCAGCCACAGTGACCGCCCGAAAACTTAGAAAATTAAGGCCTAGCGAAATAGGTACGGGCGGCGGTTTTCCACGCCCGCCGGCTCCACGTGAATGAACGCACTGCAGCTTGGATACAGCTCATCTAGGGCGATTTCCACGACGTCAGCAACCTCGTGGGAATGCATAACGCTCCACTCTTCTGGCACCTCCATGGTCAGGTAGACCAAGCGCTGACGGCCGGAAGCGACAGTACGCCGGTCCGTGAAGGTAACCGATTGCTCCTTTTCCAACCGGGCCAGCAGCTGGCGAATCTGCTGGCGCTCATCCGCGGGAAGTGCTTCAGAAAGCAAACTGCTCACGGAATCGCGCAGGAGGGTGTAACCAGTCCACAAGATATTGATACCCACAGCGAGGGCTACTACAGGGTCTAGCCACATCCAGCCAGTTAAATAAACGGCGGCGATACCGACAAGGACGCCGACGGAAGTCCAGACGTCGGTAAGCAGGTGATGCCCATCCGCATCCAAGGTGGCAGAACGGTAGCGCTTGCCGGCGCGGATGAGCGCGATACCCACCGCCAGGTTAAGCACAGACGAGAGCGTAGATAATGCCAAGCCCCAGCCTGCCTCAACAATCGGCTGCGGAATAAAGAAGCGCTGGATGGCCGTATAGATGATCATGCCGGCCGCAATGAAAATCATCGCGCCCTCCACCAAGGCGGAGACGTACTCCGCTTTGCCATGGCCAAACTGGTGGTTATCATCGGCCGGCTTGGCAGCAATCCGGAGGGCATAAAAACCGGCGACGGCCGCCACGAGGTTCACTACGGATTCGAGAGCATCAGATAGGAAGCCCACCGAGCCGGTAAGCCACGCGGCCAAGGCCTTAAGGATGATGGTAGCCACAGCGGCGGCGATGGATAGCTGCATGAAGCGCTCAAGAATGCGCTGCTCTGAGCCCATGGAGGACATAGTCACTTCTCCCTTCGGTTCGGTTGCGGACCGAAGGTCTCGTTCACGGCCGCGGGCACTGCGGGCGCTGGCTGGCCGGGCTAAACGCCAGTATGTCGACCAGTCATCTCGGAATTAACCGAGGGAACTACTCCCCTTCAAGAAATCCTAACTTTATAGGGCATGTGACACCGGCGCAAGATCGAAAAAAGCCACGGGAAACTCCCGTGGCTTAAATTGTGGAGCCTTAGTGCTGGCCCTCTGCAAACTCTTCTACCAGCTTGGCGTTAAAGGCTGGCAGGTCATCTGGAGTGCGGGAGGAGACCAAGCCCTGGTCACAGTGAACTTCCTCATCTACCCACGTGGCGCCCGCATTGCGCAGGTCGGTCTGCAAGGAGGGGAAGGACGTCAAGGTACGACCCTTAAGAGCTTCAGCATCGGCCAAGATCCATGCACCGTGGCAGATAGCACCAAGCGGGAGATCCTTGCTCATGTGGTTGCGCACGATTTCTACTGCGGCCTTGTCCAAGCGCAACAGGTCGGCATTGTCGGTACCGCCAGGCAAGATAATGCCATCGAAAGACTCGCCGGTTGAGTCAGCGGTAACGGCGTCAACGGAAATCTCCGTGCCCTTCTTGCCGGTGATAGTACCGGCCTTAGGGGCGATGACGCGCACGGTAGCACCAGCGTTCTTCACGGCCTCCAACGGGGAAGTCAGCTCAGAGTCTTCGAAACCATCGGTAGCGATGATTGCAATGGTCTTGTTGTCTAGTTCAGCCATAATGTGACCTCCTATTGTTTGGGTACCTCGCCCACAGTAACGCGGAAGATTCTCAATCGCTACAATTTCTCCGCCTGCGCGGGCAGTGCCTTCTCCGTTAGGAGGCCCAAGACTTAGAAGACGCGGAATTAACCGCCGATCTTAAAGTCGCACACGTCGCCGTCTTGCATGATGTAGTCCTTGCCTTCTTGGCGGACCTTGCCGTGCGCGCGAGCTTCGGCCATAGAGCCAGCGGCTAGTAGGTCATCGTAGGAAACGATTTCGGCCTTGATGAACTTCTTTTCAAAGTCAGTGTGGATAACGCCGGCGGCTTGCGGGGCGGCAGAGCCCTGCTTGATGGTCCACGCGCGGGCTTCCTTCTCACCGGCGGTGAGATAGGTCTGCAGCCCCAGCGTGGCAAAACCCGCCTTGGCCAAAGTAGCCAACCCCGGCTCATCTTGGCCCACGGACTCAAGCAATTCGCGCGCTTCGTCTACTTCCAGCTCAAGCAGCTCAGTTTCTGTCTGGGCGTCAAGGAACACGGCCTCGGCCGGGGCGACGAGCTGGCGAAGCTCTTCCTTCTTTGCGTCGTCGGTAAGCACGGCCTCGTCCGAGTTAAAGACATAGAGGAAAGGCTTTGCCGTCATCAAGTGCAGATCGCGCACGAGCGAGAGGTCAATCTCGCCCTCCTTAGCTGCTGCGAAGAGGGTGCGGTCATCTTCTAGAATCTCCTGCGCCTTCTTGGTGGCTTCCACCTCAGCAGCCAGGTCCTTATTCTTGCGCGCATCTTTTTCAAGGCGCGGCAGAGCCTTTTCGATGGTTTGGAGGTCCGCGAGGATGAGCTCGGTATTAATAACGGAGATGTCATTGCGCGGGTCAACTTTGCCATCAACGTGGATGACATTGTCATCGGAAAAAGCGCGCACCACCTGGCAGATGGCATCTGCCTCACGGATATTGGCTAGGAAGGCGTTACCCATGCCTTCACCCTGCGAAGCGCCAGAGACGATACCGGCAATATCCACGAAGGACACGGTAGCGGGCAGGATACGCTCCGAGTTAAACATTTCCGCCAGGTGGGTCAGGCGGGAGTCCGGCAGCTCCACTAGGCCCACGTTGGGCTCGATGGTGGCAAACGGGTAGTTCGCCGCCAGGATCTCGGAACGGGTCAGGGCATTAAACAATGTGGACTTGCCCACGTTGGGCAGGCCGACGATTCCTAGTGTAAGACTCACGGGGCCAATCCTAACTCACCCACCTTCTTTTAAGGCAAGATGGTGGGGTGAGTTCTGATAACCAACCGCTGCCCGAGGCTCCCAAGACGGGCCTGGGCGATAAGTTTGATGAAAGCTTCGATACCAGCAAGCTGGAGGATGTATCGCCACATCCGCCGGGCGATCAGGTAGATCGCTCTGTCATTGCCGGCGAGGTAGTTAAGTCTGCGTCCCTATGGGCGGTCCGCCTGCTCATCATCTGCGTTTTCCTCTACGCCCTCTACCGCCTGCTCGGCAATTTCTGGCAGGGCATCTTGCCAGTGCTTTTGGCCCTCATCATCTGCACCGTCCTAGCCCCAGTGGCTAAGAAGTTGCGCAGCATTGGCCTCCCCGCCGCGTTGGCGGCTGCCGTAACCATTTTGGTTTCTTTCACGGCAGTGGGTGGACTCATTTCCTTCGTTGCCCCGGACTTCATGCGCCAATCCCGCTCTTTGTACTTGCAGACGGTCTCCGGCATCCAAAGCCTGCAGCTCTGGGCACAGGGCCCACCCCTTAACCTCGATAGCGAGGATATGAGCAGCTACATCGATGAAGCGGCTTCCTGGCTGCAGCAGCGCGCTGGCGCCATCGCGGGTTCCGTCTTTACCGGTATCGGCACCGCTACCTCCATCTTGGTCACCCTCTTCATTGTGTTGGTGCTGACCTTCTTCTTCCTCAAGGACGGCGCCAAGTTCCTCCCCTGGCTGCGCGATGCCACCGGCAAACGCGCCGGCTGGCACCTTACTGAGCTACTCACCCGCGCATGGACCACGCTTGGAGGCTTTATTCGTGCGCAGGCAGTTGTCTCGCTTGTCGACGCCGTCTTTATCGGCATCGGCCTCGCCCTCATCGGCGTCCCCCTGGCCATGGCTTTGGCAATCATCACCTTCATCGCCGGCTTTATCCCCTTCGTCGGTGCAATTGTGGCCGGTGCCCTTTCCGTCACCATCGCACTGGTGTCCCTTGGTATTACCAAGGCCTTGCTCGTTCTTGGACTGGTCTTGCTGGTCCAACAGCTGGAGGGAAATGTCCTTTCCCCTTGGCTGCAGTCCAAGGCCATGGACCTGCACCCCGTCATCGTCTTGGTTTCTGTGACCGTAGGCTCTGCGCTATTTGGCTTGGTGGGAGGTTTCCTCGCGGTTCCGGCAGCCGCGATGTTCGCGGTGGCCTATCGCTACAGCCAAGATATGATGAAGCTCCAGTCGGGCGAAAAGACCGCCGCGGAGCTGGACTTTTCCACCGTAGCTGGCTACCTCATCGGCCGTTATACGGAGGAACAAGGGCGCTATAAGCGCGAGGCGTGGCTTAAAATGCCGGACTACGCAGCCCCAGAAGGCGCAGTGGCGGACGTAGCCGCGGACGGCAACTCCAATTCCCTCGACGCTGCCCTCAACGTGGAATCCACCCCGAAAGAGCATGAGAAGCCCGGCGTGCGCTCCAACCTGCGCCGTGCCCGCGATGCCTTCGAGGGCCTTTTGAACGGAGATTCGAAAAAATAGTGGGCTGTGTCGGCTGTACGTGCCATGCTGGGTTCCATGACTTCCACATTGCCCGTGCTGCTACTTTTTATCGGCCTCACCCTCGGCGCGGTAATGGGTTGGTTGGCCCATTCCTACTCCGCTGCTCGTTCGGCGCCAAGTGCCGAACACCGCGCGCTGCAAGAATCGCAGCGTCGCCAAGCTGAGCTCCAGCCGCTGGAAAAGGCCATGGACCGCTTGGGGTTTCAGCTCCAAGAAATTGAGGAAGACCGCACCGCGCTGCTCGCTTCCCTTTCTAGCCAGGTCCAGGCGGTAACCCTTACCTCCTCTCGTCTGACTGAACGCACTGACAAACTTGTTAGTGCCTTGCGCTCGCCCAATACCCGCGGTCGTTGGGGCGAGGTGCAATTGGAGCGGGTGGTTGAAATAGGCGGCATGACCAAACATGTGGACTTTGACTGCCAGGTTTCTGCTCCGCTGGGTGGTCGCATCGTTCGCCCAGACATGGTTATCAAGTTGGCTGGTGGCCGCCATATCATTGTCGATGCCAAGGTGCCTTTTACTTCTTACCTCGACGCGCTGGAGACCGATGACCCAGAAGAACACGCCGGCTTCTTGCGCCGCCACGCACACTTGATGCGTGGCCACGTCCAAGCACTATCGCACAAAGACTATATTGAAGCGTTTCAACCTACACCCGAATTCGTCATCCTGTTTGTCCCTGCAGATCCTTTCCTCGATGCTGCATTGTCAGTGGACCCAGAACTCATCGAGTATGCCTTTGAACGCAATGTAGTAATTGCCACCCCCAGCTCGCTTTTTGCCCTCCTGCGCACGGTGGCTATGGGGTGGCACCAAGAAGACATCTCAGCCAAGGCAAAGGAGGTTCAGCGCCTAGGGCGCGAACTGTACACGCGCCTGAATACACTTTCTGATCACTATGGCAGGGTGGGCCACAACTTGGAAAAGGCAGTCGAAGCCTACAATGCCACACTGTCCTCGCTAGATTCCCGTGTCGGCGTCACCGCCCGCAAATTGCACGAGATGGATATCCCAGGCCGCACGGACCGCACGCCACGGGAGCCCATAGCCATCGATACGTGGCCGCGCGGGCATTCGCCACTATAAATCCGGCGACTTAGTGCGTGGAAATAGCCATGGGCAGGCACGAACCGGTAGGATCTTCCGACGTGTCACAAGCCAAGCAAAGAAAGTCTTCCGCCGCCCAAAGCTCTGGACTCCCCAGCATCACGCTGGGCACGGGCCTTGGGCTGCTCGCGGCAATTTTGCTCACCGGCGCGTTGATTTCCATCCTGATGGGTACCATCGGGTGGGCTTACCTCGCCTTCCTCGTCATCGGCTCGCTGCTGGTGGCGCTCATCGTAGAAGAACGCGGCCTCTTCCTCACGGTGGCTTCCATCCCCATCTTGTATGCCATCACGGTGGTACTGGCCGGATTCTTTATTACCAAGGCCAACTTGCCAGAGGGAGCATCACCGTTTTCCAAGACGGCTACCGTAACCGCAGCTTTCCCCCTTGTCCAAAGCTTTCTCTGGCTCCTCATCGCTTTAGTAGGCGCAGGAATCATCGGCTGGTTGCGATGGGTCCGCTACCGTAAGACGGCACGTCGCACCGCTAAAATGGAAACTTCCTCCCGCCGTTCCGATGCTGAGCAAGACCGCCGCAATCGCGCTGAGCGTTTATCGGTCGCTGACTTGATGGCGCGCGATAGGCTGGCAAAGGAACCTACTAAAACTCCAGCCACTC
>NZ_JBBMGF010000017.1:0-18306 GCF_037908325.1 Corynebacterium sp. KPL4035
CAGAATCCGGAACCCATTTCGACTCCACACAATCACCTAACCCATGTCAGGTGTTTCCACGACCACTAGAAATCAAGGGAAAATATGGCATGAACAAACCCCGCCACCTGAAATCAAGTGACGGGGTTTACTGTGCAGGGGCGACAGGACTCGAACCTGCAACCTACGGTTTTGGAGACCGTTGCGCTACCAATTGCGCCACGCCCCTATTCTTTTATCTCTTAATGCCTCAGCATCAAGCGTTGAAGACCTTACCAGAGCCGTAGTTCCAATCTGAAACCAGGCGGGTCTGCAAAGCCTTCAGCGCGGTAATAAAAAAGCGCCCTGCGGGCGCCTTTCTTTCCCGGTAGCGATGGCGAGAATTGAACTCGCGACACAGCGATTATGAGTCGCTTGCTCTACCACTGAGCTACACCGCCATATTCACCTTGGGGAATTTCTTCCTCCGAACATGAATGGAGCCCCCTGACAGAATCGAACTGTCGACCTTTTCCTTACCATGGAAACGCTCTGCCGACTGAGCTAAGGGGGCACATCCTAGCGTTGAACACATCGCTATTTCGTTGTGCTCTCCGTTGCGGACTCCAATAATCTAACCCGCTTGCAACGTTTTACACAAATCGCCACGTCAGAGCGCAAAAATGGGAAGCTTTTATGACACCTTATCGCGCATGTGAATGTGCTTGAATGAAAGGCATGTTGGATCAGAAGGATGCCCAGTCCATTGACGCCGCAAAGTTGTACTACAACTCCGGCTTCTCTCAGGCCGAGGTTGCCCATCATCTTGGGGTTTCCCGGCCCACGGTGTCCAAGTTGCTCAGCCACGCCTCCGCGCGCGGCTTTGTCACCATCAGCATTGCCGATCCGCGGGAGCAATCCGATGAACTAGTGGGCCAACTACGCCAACGCTTTGCGCTTGCCGACGTCCGCGTGACCACCACCCCACCCGGCGGTTCTCCCCTAGCAGACCTGGGCAGCGCCGGCGCCGCCCTCCTGGAAGAACTCATTGAGGATGGCACCAGCGTCGGCCTCTCTTGGGGCGAGACGATGTCCGCCGTCGCTTCTCACCTGCGGCGACAGCCACGGGAAGGCGTAGAGATTGTACAACTAAAAGGTGGCCACTCACACACGGAGCGATCCACTAAAGACTTCTACACCCTGCAGGCCTTTGCCCACGCCTTCAATGCCGAGGCCCACCTTTTACCGCTGCCGGGCATCTTCGATTCCGCGGAGGCCAAGCAGTGGGTGGAGCGCGATAGGCATATTGGGCAGATTTTGCATAAGGGGGCGTCGGTAAGCGTGGCGGTCTTTACGGTGGGCTCGGCCGAGCAGGAATCTTTAGCTTTCAACCTGGGCTATCTGACCGCGGCCGAGAAACAGCAGATTGCAGACAATGCTGTGGGTGATGCGTGCTCGCGCTTCTTCGACGCCTGCGGGGAAGTAGCCTGCCCGGCCGTAGACGCCCGCACCGTGGGCATCAGCCTCGCAGACTTGGCCACGCGCCCCACCCGGGTGCTGGTAGCTGGCGGCGCATCTAAGGCGCGGGCCATATGGGTGGCGCTGCGCAAGGGATTGGCTACCCATCTGGTCACAGATCAGGCCACCGCGCGCAAGCTCGTGGACTGGGCTAGTGAGGCCTCCCACAAAGGTTGAACAATTGTAAATTGCGTCATTGACATGGGTTCCTGCGGGGTTAAGCTAAGTGTGTAAAATCCCCCCCACACACCGAGGAGCGAAGCTATGTCCGCTACCGATATTGCCACCCCACACATCAACCCGCAGGGCGCGCCCATTGC
Organism: Corynebacterium sp. KPL4035; assembly: GCF_037908325.1. Classification (NCBI taxonomy): domain Bacteria; kingdom Bacillati; phylum Actinomycetota; class Actinomycetes; order Mycobacteriales; family Corynebacteriaceae; genus Corynebacterium; species Corynebacterium sp. KPL4035. The sequence goes on from NZ_JBBMGF010000017.1 coordinate 1,797, forward strand.
AGAAACCATCTTGCTGCCCGGCGACCCACTACGCGCACAATTCATCGCCGAAAACTTCCTGTCAGACACCGTCCAGTTCAACGGCGTGCGCAATATGCTGGGGTTTACCGGAACCTATAAAGGCAACCCCGTTTCGGTCATGGGCACCGGCATGGGTATTCCCTCCATCGGCATCTACTCCTGGGAGCTCATCCACAACTACGGCGTAAAGAAGCTCATCCGCGTCGGTTCCATCGGCGCTATGCAAGAAGACATCGAGCTGCACGATGTCATCGTCGCCTCCTCCGCCTCCACCGATTCCAATTTCTTGAGCCAGTACAACCTGCCGGGCAGCTACGCTCCGACCGCCTCGTGGAAGCTCCTCAAGGCTTTGGTGGATGAATCCGAGAAGCAGCAGGCACACATTCACGTGGGCAATATCTTGAGCTCGGATATCTTCTATAACTTTGACCAATCCGTCAACGAACGCTGGGCGCACATGGGCGTGCTCGGCGTCGAGATGGAATCCGCAGCGCTTTATGCCACCGCGGCCGAAGCCGGCGTCGACGCGCTGGGGCTTTTCACCGTATCCGACAACCTCGTGCACGGTACCAAGCTTTCTGCCGAAGAGCGTCAAACCGCCTTCCGCACCATGATTGAACTCGCGCTGCCGCTTAACGCGCTCGACTAAAAGGACGCCTTCCCCGTGACTTCTTCTACTACTTCTGCTTCCCCGCAGGACAAGCGGCCAGGCTCCGCGGTAAACCCCAAGGTTGCCGTCCCCATCCTGCTCTTCGTCTTCTCATTGGTTATTGATAACGGCTTTAAGACGATGACCATGCCGATTGCCCAGGCGCTCGACCTTTCCGTTAAGACCGCCTCCCTGCAGGCTTCCCTCGCCGGCGTCATCATCGGCATCGGCGCCGTGGTCTATGCCGCGCTGGCGGATTCCATTTCCATCCGCAAGCTCATGCTCACCGGCGTCGTCCTCATTGCCGTGGGATCGATCTTAGCCTTCGCCTTTTCTAGCTTCTGGCCCATGGTGCTGGCCGGTCGCCTCATTCAAACCGCCGGCCTCGCCGCCGCGGAGACGCTTTATGTCATTTACGTGACCAAGCACTTAAGCGAGGCCGATCAAAAGACCTACCTGGGCTTTTCCACCGCCGCCTTCCAAGCCGGCCTGCTCATCGGCGCGTTGACCTCTGGCTTTATTTCCACCTATGTCTCGTGGACGGCGATGTTCCTAATCCCGCTCATCCTCATTCTGACCATCCCACCAATCATCAAGCTGGTGCCAGAAGATGAGGCCGTGGAGGGACACCTCGATGTGCTCGGCCTATTTTTCATCGCCGTCTTTGCCACTGGCCTGACCTTATTCATGCAGGAGTTCGACTGGGTATATCTCATCGTGGCTGTCCTCGGCGTGGTGGGCTTTGTTTACCACATCGGCCACGCCAAGTATCCCGTGGTCACCCCGGAGTTTTTCACCAACGGCCGCTACGTGTGGACCATCCTCATGGTCTTCTTCGTCTATTCCACCCAGATGGGCTTCATCTTCTTGCTGCCTTTTGCGGCGCATGACCTGCACGGCATGAATATCGATAAAGCCTCCCTGTTGATGATCCCGGGCTATATCTGCGCCATCCTCATCGGCATCTTCTCCGGAAAGATCGGCACCGTTTTATCCTCCCGCGCCACCATCTACACCGCCTTCGCCTTAGTTGCCGGCGCACTAGTGATGGCCGCGCTTTTTGTGCAACTCCACGTCGCTATTCTCATCGCAGCCATCGTGGCCTTCGCCTCCGGCTTTTCACTGGTGTACGCGCCGCTGGTTAATACCGCGCTGCGCAATATCAGCGCCGTCAAGTCCGGCATCGCCATTGGTTTTTATAACCTGACCATCAATATCGCCATCCCGCTGGGCATTGCCTATACCGCCAAGCTGCAGGACCTCGCTAGCTATAACACCGTGCTGTGGATCCTGGCCACCGTGGCTGCTATTGGCATTGCCCTATACGTAGTTTCTGACCTCAAGATGGCCCGTTCCGAATCCCGCCCAGCCCGTTAAGGAGAAAATTATGACTTCCCGCACCGACGTTGCATCCATCATCGATCACACCCTGCTCAAGCCGGAGGCCACCCCGGAACAATTCCGCGCCCTGGTAAATGAGGCAGCCGAGCTGGGCACCTACTCCGTATGCGTTTCCCCCTCCGCCTTGCCCATCGAGGTTCCTGACTCCCTGCACATTGCCACCGTCGTCGGCTTTCCCTCCGGGGCAGTAAAGCCGGAGATCAAGGCCGCTGAGGCAGCCCGCGCGGTTGCCGATGGTGCCGAAGAAGTGGACATGGTCATCAATATCCCGCTAGCCATTGAGGGCCGCGCCGAGGATCTGCAGGCCGAAATCCAGGCCGTGCGCGATGCCATCCCGGGCAAGGTTCTCAAGGTCATCATTGGATCCGCCGCGCTTTCCGACGACGCCATTGTCCTCGCCTGCAAGGCCGCCGCAGCCGCCCAGGCGGACTTTGTTAAAACCTCCACTGGCTTCCACCCGGCCGGCGGGGCCTCCGTGCATGCCGTAAAGCTCATGCGCGAGACCGTAGGCGATAGGTTAGGCGTGAAGGCCTCTGGCGGCATCCGTACCGCGAAGGATGCCCTAGCCATGATTGAGGCTGGCGCGACCCGCTTGGGCCTGTCCTCCTCCGCCAAGATCCTCGAGGAGCTCTAAGCCATGTCGAAAGCCGCCGCCGTAGATTATGACTACGCCCGTACGTGGGCCGAGCACGACCCTGATCCGGATACCGCCCGCCAGGTAAAGACCTGGATTGAGGAGGGCAATACCGCCGAGCTCGCCTCCGCCTTCGCCGGCCTCCTGGCCTTTGGCACCGCGGGCCTGCGCGCCGCCGTGGGCCCGGGTGAGTCCCGCATGAACCGCGCCGTGGTCATCCGCACCACCTACGGGCTCATCACATGGCTCAAGCAGCAGGTCGATACCCCAGTCGTGGCTATTGGTTGCGATGCCCGCCACGGCTCCGCGCAGTTCCAACGCGATGCGGCGCAGGTCATCTCCGCAGCTGGCGGCCGGGCCCTGGTTTTGCCCGCACAAAACCCCACCCCGCTGACCGCTTTCACGGTACACAAGCTCAAGGCAGATGCTGGCATCATGGTTACCGCCTCGCATAGTCCGCCGGCCGATAATGGCTACAAGGTGTACTTGGGCGGCCGCATCGCCACCGGCCCTGCGGAAGGCGTGCAACTTATCTCGCCCGCCGATGCCGAAATCGCGGAAGCCATCGCCGCGGCACCTCATGCCGATGAAATCCCGCTTTCTGCGGCGAATGTCGAGAACGTCGATACCCGCGCCGACTACCTCGACCGCGCGGCACAACTCGTAGGCGAAAGCTCCGATGTCACCATCGCGCTCACGGCCATGCACGGCGTTGGTGCTGCCTTGGGCAAAGAACTTCTCACCCGCTGTGGCTTCCGCGTCTCGCTAGTTCCTGAGCAGGCCCAACCGGATCCGGATTTCCCCACCGTCTCCTTCCCCAACCCGGAAGAGCCCGGCGCCCTTGATCTGGGTATCCGCCACGCTGAGGAGATCGGCGCCGATATCCTTATCGCTTATGACCCCGATGCGGACCGCTGCGCCGCCGCCGTGCCCACTGCTTCTGGCTCCTGGCACCAGTTCACCGGCGATGAAACCGGTGCCCTTTTGGGCGACTATCTGGCCCGCCGCGGGGCGACCGGCAATTTTGCCAATTCCCTCGTCTCCTCCCGCCTGCTCGGGCGCATCGCCGCGCACTACGGCCTCGGCCACGAAGAGACGCTGACCGGCTTCAAGTGGATCGCACGAACCCCGGATCTCGCCTTTGGCTATGAGGAGGCCATTGGATTCTGCCCCGATCCCACCGCTGTCCGTGACAAGGATGGCATCGCAACCTCCGTAGTGCTCGCCAGCCTCGCAGCCGAGTGCAAGTCCGCAGGAACCACCCTGCTGGAGCGATTGGAGGGCATCTATGCCGCCGTTGGGGCCCTGTATACCCAACCGCTGACCTTCCGCGTAGATGACCTCAGCATCATCGCCCAAGCGATGGACAAGGTCGCCTCTACCCCACCCACGGAGCTGGCCGGCTCCCCAGTGGCGAAGGTAGAGAAATTCGCCCAAGGCTCCAAGTTCTTCACCAACAACGATGACCGCGTCATCGTGCGCCCCTCCGGTACCGAGCCGAAGCTGAAGTGCTACATCGAATCCCCCGACGCCGACCGCCTCGATGCTATTGCGGCCGACCTGCGCGCCTACTTCGAGATTTAAACCCCTCCCCGCTCCGCGCTCTCTAACTGGTCCTTCTGAGATTGCTTAGGGCCAATGAGGGTGCGGACTAGTGGGCTTGCTGCCGCCAGGCCCACCGCCGCAGTACCAACTATCGATTCCGGTGGGTCAAAAAGAACGAGTATCGCCGGTATAAGGATGAGCGCGCCGAAAATGACACCTACGGCCGTAAAGAGCCGTACTTTTGATTCAAATATCGCGTACTCGAAAGATTCTGCTGTAACTTTCCTATCGAGGACAATATCTGCATGAGCGTCCTCCATAATCCGATCGCCTGCGCCCGGCTGAATGTCATTGTGCTGTTTGATTATCTGTGGATGCGGAGTTGGCCCCTGATGCGCCCACACAGCAATTTGGTCGTCAAGGTTAGAAAGTCTATTTACGCCAGGGAGCGCTCCTCCAACTGGTGGGAAATCGCTGCGTTTATTTTCTGGTGCGCCCGATAACTGCGAGTCCGATTGCGCAGATGCGCTTGCTGCGCTGCCTGCGCTACTCGCTGGCTTTGAAATAGGTGAATCTCGTTTACCCCGTCCAGCATCGTTCGGATCTTCTTCATATCCCATATCCTATCGCTAAACCTCATACCTTCATCTCTACAGTGACTTTCTGTGACTGATGGTATGGCTACCGAGCACGCCTGTTTGTACACAGCACCTTAGGAAGGTGTAGTTTGCTGGTCCTGAAGGCCAAAATGAGAGGAGTTAAAGACTACAGGACCCCACCATTCATCCTTAACAGTTTTGCTAAAGATTGCAGTTGGTATTTCATCATTGCTCTGCCTCGGTTATTTCATTGGCGGTTTGAATGCGGCATACATTGCCAAGGCCCTGGCGGGATCGGATTACACCTCATTGCCGGATATTTCTCGTAGGTTAGGAAATGGATTTTTCTACTTCACGATCGCTGGGATATTCCTAGCTGTATTCCTCGTTGGTGCCTATGCGGTGTTCCACAGGGCTCAAAGCTCCCGCAGACAGGGGTCCTGCCGGTAGCACCCGTCTCACGACTGCAGGTACGACGCAACCCCGCAAGCTTTTGCTTGCGGGGTTCATTCTGTGCCAGGTAGAAGATTCGAACTTCTGAAGGCAATGCCGGCGGATTTACAGTCCGCTCCCTTTGGCCGCTCGGGCAACCTGGCATGCACTGTGTGGTGCGAGTAAGTACTTTACTACGAACCACCCACCTACCTACAAATCGCCAGCACATAAGGGGAAAAGACGATAGAGGAGGGCGTCGCCAAGCAGCTAGCCCACGCGGCGCACAGTGTAATCCGCCAATTGGCGCAGGGCCTGGCTGGCCGAATTCTCCGGCAGCACGGCGAGCTGCTCCTCTACCACGCGCAAGTAGGCAGTGATGTCCTCCAGCGCCTTCTGTCGGCCACCAGATTGGTGCAGGAGCTCAATGGCACGCTCCACCTCGGCGTCGGAATGCAGCGGCCCAGTGAGCAGCTCACGCAGCTTATCGCCCACCTCACCCTCTTCTTCCAAGGCATAGAGAACCGGCAAAGTAAATACGCCCTCACGCAGGTCCGTGCCCGGGGTCTTGCCGGATTCCTTAGGGTCGGAGAAGATGTCGATGACATCGTCCACAATCTGGAAGATCATGCCGATGGCACCACCAATGCGGTGCAGGGCTGCGGCATGCTCGGCCGAGGCACCGGAGTGATAGGCGCCCAAGTAGCCCGCAGAGGCAATGAGCACGGCGGTCTTTTCGCGGATAACCGCCGTATAGTGCTCCACGGCATTAGCCTCGCCCGCGCCGATGGTCTCGCGCATCTGGCCGGTAACCAGCTCTTCAAAGGTATCGGCAAAGTGGCCTACGGTGTGGGTATCCAGCTCGCTCATCAGGCGGGAGGCATGCGCCAAGAGCGCATCGCCGGCGAGGATGGCCACGGAATTATTCCACCGCGAATTCGCGGATTCCACGCCCCTACGGCGGTCTGCCTCATCCATGACATCGTCATGATAAAGAGTGGCCACGTGCACCATCTCCACGACGGTGGCGGCCTTAACAACCTCTTCGCAGCCCGGACGCGAACCATACTCGGAGGCCAATAGCGCCATCATAGGGCGAAAGCGCTTGCCACCGGCCTTGGACAGGTGGCTGACCTTATCCTTTAAGAAGTCCTGGCCGCGGTCGATTTCACTGCGCAGCTTGTCTTCTACTGCTTCCATGCCCGCACCAATGCGCTCGTTGAGCTGCGGATCACCAAGATCCACGTGCGTGGCATGCGATTGACCGTGAGTCATTAAATAGTGTTCCTTGCAACTAAAAGCCAGAGATAATCGATTACCTACCGTAGTCCAATCCGCGCCCCTAAACACACTCGAGGGGGCGAACTCATGCAATGATAGTCCTCATGTCGGAGCAGATCGATTCCCAAACCTATGTCGAAGTCGCCATCATTGGCGCTGGACCTGCCGGAGCCGCCGCCGCGATTCACGCCGCACGCGCGGGCTTTGACACCCTCCTTATTGATTCCGCGACGTTTCCCCGCGAGAAAACCTGCGGTGACGGGCTCACCCCACGCGCGATGCATCAGCTCGACGAGCTGGGCCTTAAGGTCAACGCCTCCTACCGCAATCGCGGCCTGAAGCTGCACGGATACGGCGGCGATATTACCGCGCCGTGGCCGAAGATCTACCCTTCCCAGGTGGGTACGGCCCTGCCACGCTATCGCTTTGATGCCCTGCTTGTCGACGCCGCCGTAGACGCCGGCGCCACCCTTATCACCGGCACCCCCGCTACCGATCCCATGCTCGAAGGAAACCGCGTGACGTCTTTCCGCGTGGGCGAAGCCACCGTACACGCCACGTGGGTCATTGTGGCCGATGGCGTGCGCTCTACCTTTGGCAAGAAACTTGGCCGCACCTGGCACCGCGAGGAAGTCTATGGAATCGCCGCACGCTCCTATGCTTCCTCCACACATGCCGATGAGCCCTGGATGCACTCCCACGTGGAGCTCAAGGACGAAGACGGCGAGGTGCAGCCGGGCTACGGGTGGATCTTCCCGCTCGGCCTTGAGCTCGGCCAGGTCAACATCGGCCTTGGCGCGCTCTCGACCGCGCAGCGCCCCGCCAAGATCAACACCAAGAAGCTACTCGAGTTCTACGCCGCCCAGCAGCGCCCCGAGTGGGGCCTAGGGGGGATTGAACACGTCACCTCTGCCCTACTGCCCATGGGCGGCGCGGTATCCAACGTGGCCGGTGCCAATTGGATGCTCATCGGCGATGCCGCCGCCTGCATCAACCCCCTCAACGGCGAAGGCATCGATTATGGCTTGGAGACTGCCGCGCTTGCCGTGGATCTACTCGGCCCAAAGGATTTCACCCTCGCCTGGCCAGCCGTCCTGCGCGAACACTACGGCGAATCCTTCCTCCTCGCCCGCACGGCCGCGCGCCTTTTGACCTACCCGCAGTTCCTCCCGATTGCCGGTCCGCTGGCCCTGCGCGGGCCCATCGGCCGCATGCTCATGCCGGCCGCCGCACGCCTGATGGGCAATCTCATCACTGACGACGACCGCGACCTCATCGCGCGCACCTGGCGCGCTGCTGGCCGCACCGTATCGTCTCTCCGCCGCGATACTCCCCTGTGGGATTCCACCGCGGCTTAGTCCCCGTCCCCCTCATGTCTCTAGGTGCGGGCCCAGGCCCGCACCTAGGCGGGCTTGACCGCCGAGTGCAGCGCCACGATGCCAAAGGTAAGGTTCTGCCAACCAGCCTCGGCCCAGCCATTGCGATTGATAGCCGCCGCGAGCTCCTCTTGCCCCGGCCATGCACGAATGGACTCCGCGAGGTAGATATAGGCATCCGGATTAGAAGAAACCACGCGCGCCACCGGCGGCAACAGGCGCATTAAGTATTCCTTGTACACGGTGCCAAAAATCGGCACCACCGGGGTGGAAAATTCCGCCACCGCTAGACGCCCGCCCGGCTTGGTCACGCGCGCCATTTCACGCAGCCCGAGCTCAAAGTCGTGGATATTGCGCAGTCCATAAGAGATGGTCACCGCATCAAAAGTATTATCCGCAAACGGCAGCTTCATGCCATCGCCGGCCACCTTGGGTACGTCACGCTCACGGCCAGCGGCCAACATCCCGCGGGAGAAATCGCACGCCACGCACCACGCACCGGACTTGGACAATTCCACGGTGGATACGGCGGTGCCGGCCGCAAGATCGAGGACCTTCTCCCCCGGCTGTAGGTTTAGTCGCTCGCGGGTGCGCTTGCGCCAGTGCGCGTCCTGCCCGAAGGACAAGACAGTATTAGTGAGGTCGTACTTCTCGCCCACGGCGTCAAACATGCGCGCCACATCGAAGGGCTTTTTATCCAGATCTGCCTTAGACACAAATGATCAGTTTAGGCCACGCGGGCGCCGAGGGCACGAGCCGCCCACCGCGGCAGCGCCGGGCGCTGCCCCAAAATGGTCAGGGGCACCCGGCGGGTATCCTCCAGCACCTCTTCGTAATAGCCCACGAGCTGCTCGCACAGCGCCTTCCACGTCTTGGAAGAAATGGACTCGCGGGCATTATCGCGCATCTCCTGATGGATCTCTGGGTTGAGCAGCGCATCCACCGCATTGGGGAGGTCTTCCACAAAGGTCTTCACGTCCAACAAAAGCCCGTTATAGCCCTCCTCAATGAGGTCTACCGGACCACCGGCACGCGGCCCAATGGTAGGCACGCCGGAGGCCTGCGCCTCCTGAATGGACTGGCAGAAGGTCTCAAACTCACCGGCGTGGACAAAAACATCCAAAGAGGCATAGGCCGCGGCAAGTTCTTCGCCAGACAGAGCGCCAGTAAACACGGCCCCAGGAAGCTGGGCTTCCAATAATGGCCGCTCCGGCCCATCGCCCACGATGACCAGCTGGATATCTTCGCGTCCATTGAGCGCCGATAACCGGTGCACCCCCTTTTCCGCAGCCAAACGCCCAACGAAGCCGACGATATTCTTCGTGCCGCTCGGCTCCCAGCTGCGGCGCAGCTCAGCAGAGCGCTTGGATGGGTGGAAAAGCTCCGCATTCACGCCGCGTCCCCAATGGCGCACGTTTTTGATGTGGTGCTTTTCCAGATCCCGGATGGTCAGAGAAGACGGTGCCAGGGTCATCTGGCAGGAGTTGTGGATGGTGCGCAGCCACTCCCAGACGCCATAGGCCAGCGCGGAAGCATGGTATTTGGTGGCGAATCCGGCGACGTCAGTCTGGTACAGCGCCACGGCCGGCACGCGTTGCTGACGGGCGGAGAAGGCACCTGCCGCGCCGAGTACGAAGGGGCTGGCTAGGTGGATGATATCCGGCTTGAAATCACGCAGTGCCTCATCCACCGCCGTTGTAGGAACTCCCACCGGAAGCGAATCCACCAGCGGCACGCGCACGGTGGGCACGCGGTAGATGGGGAATCCGAGGTAGTCCGGAATTTCCTCTTGGCCTTCGCGGGCGCCCGGCGCGATAACAATGGCCTCCTGCCCCGTCTCGTGCAGATGCTCCAAAACGCGCAGCACTGAGTTGGTCACACCATTGACATTGGGAAGGAAGGATTCAGCCACGATCGCAACACGCATGCCACCATAATGACCTATTTTCTTAAGTTAATGGTGAAGCTAGTGGAAAATCTTGGTTAATTATTTCTCCGCACGGCGGGTAAAGAAGCTAATCAGCTTCCACAAAGCGGCCGCAATAAGTGTAGCCACCACCCCTACCGAAGCCGCTGGGATGATAGCCAGCGTCCACTTACGGCCTTCTACCTTGACCAGATCAGGGTCATCGAGGGCGTATTGCACCCACACCTGCTGCCCCTCACCCAGGCCGCTGGGATAAAGCAGCCCGTGCTTCGGGGTGTGGTAAATCCCCTCACTGTCTTGGAAATCCACCGTGGTGCGCAGCATTCCCACGTCTTTGACCGTGGCCAGAGCACGCGCGGGGTGGGCGGCGATGGCGTGATCATTTAGCGCCGGTCCGATGACCATGCCTACCACACCCACGAGTGCGGCCAGATACAACGCCAGCGTCAGCTGGTGCAGGCGGCGACGATAGACCGCAGCCGTATAGCGCGGCACCACGGCTGCGTGCGGTTTATGCTGCGGCGAAGCCACTTACTGGCCCACCTTTGCGGTCAACTTCTCAGTGAGCGCCCGGCGCGTGGCACGGGTGGTCTTTGCTTCCACGATGGTGATACCGGTGGAGTATTCCTTAAGTTCCGCCAGCGTATCCAGCAGCTCCTGCGGGGTAGTGACCTCGCGGTAGTCTGCCTCGTAGGCTTCTGCCAGCTTGCCGACGTCCACCCCATGCGGCGTCCCAAACGCCGGCTCGAATGACGCGCGCAGCGCATCGGCCCCCTGCTCAAGGGTCTCAAAGATGCCGCCACCATTGTCATTGGCTACGACGATGGTGAGGTTTTCCGGACGCGGTTGGTCTTCCGGGATGAGTAGGCTATTCGCATCATGCAAGAAGGTGACATCGCCCATCAGCGCCATAACGCGTGGGGCACGCCAATTGGTGGGATCCAGCGATTGTGTGGCCAAGGAAATGCCGATGGCCTGGGCGATGGTTCCGTCAATACCGGCCGCCCCGCGCGGCGAGTACGTATCGACACCGTCGAAGGGCAAGCCCACTAATGCAGCATCGCGCACCGGGTTCGAGGCGCCAAGGACCAGGGTGTCGTTGACGGAGAGCGTATCGCCCACCGCGGCCGCCACGTGCAGCCCGGTAAATCCCAGGTCTTCGTCCTCAAGAGTCTCGCGCACGGCTTGCCCCGCCATGTCGGTAGCACCCTCGCAAACCTTCATCCACTCGCGGCTCTGCTCGCCGGTGACCTTGACAGTGGTGCCCAACCGAGCATCGTTGCCGCGCTGATTGGTGAAGTCCTTGGTGCGCGAGAGCACCACCAGATCAATATCCGGATCATTCATCAGCGCCAAAACGCTGCGGTGCAGCGTCGGGTGCCCGACGACGATGACCTGTTCCACCTTGGTATTGACCACATAATCATTCGCGGAGACCTGCGCCTTGCGGAAGATATGCGCCGCCGCCGGATGTACCGGATGGTACGGGCCCGGCGCGCTTGGCTCTGCGATGGTCGGCACGTCTTCTAAGCCTTCTACCTCCCAGGCTTCATCACCGGCAATGACCAGTGTGTTCTTGCTCAAGTCCACGGCTACTTCGCCGTGGTCCACAAAGGCCGGTGCTGGCTCGCGCCCGCCGTCGCCGGAGGTACGGGCGGGCAAGGCGGCGTCGACAAGCGGGGCATCAAAGGCCACATTGATGTGTACTTGCAGGTCTGTGCGGAAGCGCTGGGACATCGCCTCCAGATCATCTGCGCTGGTGACCTGGGTGGTTTTCGCGTATACGCCGAAGATGCCCTGTTGTTCGATGGTTTGGGAGGCACCCGTGCCTACCAGACGCTCTGGCCGGTCGGCGCTAATGATGGCCAGCGGCGTATGGGAATAATGTGCCTCCACCACGGCCGGCAGGGTATTGGCCACGGCAGTTCCCGAGGTCATCACCACGCCCACGTGGCGGCGCTGCACTCGCGCCATGCCTAGGGCGGTAAACGCGCCTCCGCGCTCATCGAGGCGGGTGTGAACGCGGATATCATCACGTGCTAAAAGCGCCAACGACAGCGGCGCGTTGCGCGAACCAGGGCACAAGACGACATCCGTGAGGTGGCGCGCCAGTTGGGTGGCTACCTTCTCAGCCAACTGCATCGATTCATTCATGCCGCCTGATTTTACCTGCCCGCGCGCCATTTCCCTTACCGGGCAGGTGCCTGGCGCTTAGTTCTGAGTGCCTTGCTGGTCGGCCGGCTCCCCGCCGCCGCCCAAGAGATCATTGAGGAGGCCCTCTACGTCCACGTCGCCGCCCCTATCCAACTGGTCTTGCAGATCTGATGGCAGTTCGGTCGGAATATCGGAGGGCAGCTCGTTTTGGAAATCCGGCAGCTTCGGCAGCTTATTGGACTTTTCATCCTGCGTATCCGGCTCATTTGTCTGCGTCACGGTAGTGGGAACCTGCGTGGTCAGTGTCTCCGTCACCGGCTCTGGTTCCGGCTTATCTGCCTCGTCCGCGGCATTGCGCCACAGGAAAAACAGCACAGCCGCGGCAAGCACTGCCAGCACCGCAATAGCCGCAAAGACGCCGACCATAGCGCCGCCTCCGCCGCCCTTCTTCTTGCGCTTTTCCGGCTGGTCCGGATCATAGTTCGACGGCACCGGTTCGTACTCGGGCTGCTGCGCGTATTGCTGGCCATATGCCTGCCCGGCCGGCTGCTGATAGTTCTGGCCGTAGCTTTGCTGCTGACCGTAGCCCTGCTGATAGCCAGCGGCCGCATCAAATTGACGAGTCTCATTCTGCGTCTGCTGCTCGCCTGGGAAGTACTGCTTGGGGTGCTCGCGGCGCGCTTGGTCGCGGCTGGGGCCTGCGGCATTCTCGGGCACGCGGCCAATCTGGCGCGTGGCATCATCCGCCGGGCTGGACCAGCTGCGGGTTTCATTATTATCGCCATGAGGGCCTTTAGTAGTCATACCCTCTACCTCTACCCCATTTTGCTGTGAGATCCCAGAGAGGTCTCCCACAGCTAACGGGTAGCTAAGGCTCGCCGCTTAATGCGCTCGGCGTGCACTCAAGGCGCGGCCCGTGGCGGTATCCTCTGCGGCAACCTGCGCCGGGGTGGCATCCGCGATGATGCGGCCGCCATCTTCGCCAGCGCCCGGGCCCATCTCAATGATGCGGTCCGCATTCGCCATGACCGAAAGATCATGCTCGACGACGATCACCGTATGTCCAGCATCCGCCAGCTTATGCAGCTCGGTATTGAGCAGGTCGATATCGGCTGGGTGCAGGCCCGTGGTGGGCTCATCGAGCAGGTAGACCGTGTGGCCGCGGCGAGAATTGCGAGAGCGCTGCAGTTCCGTGGCGAGCTTGATGCGCTGGGCCTCTCCGCCGGACAGCTCCGGTGCACCTTGACCCAAGCGGAGGTAGCCCAGGCCGACGGCCTGCAGTGTGGCGATGGCGCGGTAAATCTTTTCCTCTTCGGCGAATACCTCTGCGGCTTCGTCGACGGTGAGCTCCAAGATATCCGCGATGGTGCGACCCTGCCAGGTTACTTCGAGGGTTTCCTCGTTGAAGCGGGCGCCGCCGCACTCTGGGCAGGTGGTATACGAGCCTGGCAAAAAGACCAGCTCCACTTCGATTTTGCCCGCGCCGCCACAGGTGGGGCACTGGCCTTGCTTCACGTTGTAGGAAAAGCGCGAGACCGTCCACTTGCGCTGCTTGGCCTCGTCGGTGGAGGCGAAGAGCTTGCGGACGTTATCGAAAAGACCGGTATAGGTTGCCAGCGTGGAGCGCGGGGTGCGGCCGATGGGCTTTTGGGTAATCTGCACGACGCGCTTGACTCGGTCAAAGCCTTCCGTGCTCTCTACCGACCAACCCTTATCCTCGGTCTCTTCCTCATCGGAAACGGCCGTAGCGGACTGTCGCAACAGCCCAGCCAGCACCGTGCTGACCAGGGTGGATTTACCCGAACCGGAGACACCGGCGACCGCCGTGAATTGGCCCAAACCAAAGTCCACATCCAAGTTGTCGATGCTGCGTGCGTTGATGCCGCGGAGGGCGAGGTGGGAGGAGGGGGTGCGGGGGTCGTCGGCAAGCGTGAGCGTACGGTGAGCCAGCGCATTGGCGGTAGGGGTGTCCGCGTCATAGTCTTCGACCGGGCCCGAATAGACCACGTTGCCGCCGCGCTCGCCGGCCAGCGGGCCGACGTCAACGAGCCAGTCCGCTTGCGCGACCAAATCCATGTCATGCTCCACCAAGAGCACGGAGTTGCCGGCCGCGATGAAACGGCGGCACATATCCATGACCGCGTTGCGCTCATCGGGGTGCAGGCCGGCCGAGGGCTCATCGAGCACATACGCCACGCCGAAGAGACCCGAGCGCAGCTGCGCCGCCAGTCGAATACGCTGCATCTCGCCGCCGGACAGGCTCTGCGTCGGCCGATCCAGGCTTAGATGCGCCAGGCCGAGCTCGAGCGCCGAGGTCAAGGCAGGCAGAATCTGTTTGAGCAATAAGTCCTCGGCCGAATTCTCCTCCGGATTCTGCTTGCTGAGCACCGCGTGGACCCTATCGAGCGGCAGCGCGCCCAGCTCATCAATGGGCCTGCCCGCATAGGTCACCTTCAGCGCAGCCGGATTGAGGCGGCGGCCGCCACACGTTTCGCACTCGCGCGATTCCATATAGGACAGGGTGCGCTTGCGCAGGGTATCCGATTGGGTCTCTGCCAGCGTCTTCTTCAGGTAGCTGGCCACCGAACGCCATGTGCCCTCATAGTTGCGCTGAATCTGATCCTTTCCGCGCAGGGGCTTGACCGTGACTACTGGGCGCTCCTCGGTAAAGAGAATCCAGTCGCGGTCCTTTTGGGGCAGCTCTTGCCAGGGCGAATCGAGGTCATAGCCCAGGTTCATGAGGATGTCGTGGAAGTTCTTGCCGGCCCAAGCGCCAGGCCAGGCCTGAATAGCACCCTCCTCGATGGAGAGGGTGGGATCCGGGACCATGGAGTCCTCAGTCGGCTCGTGGACCACGCCCGTGCCGTGGCACTGCGGGCACATTCCCTCAGGCGTATTGGGCGAGAAGGAATCGGAGTACAGGCCCTCCGGATTATCCCCGGCGCGCGAGTAGAGCAGGCGCACGCTATTGGAAAGTGCGGAGACTGTGCCGACCGTGGAACGCGCACCGCCGCCGGAGGTTGACTGTTGCAGTGCGACCGTCGGCGGCAAGCCCTCTACTTGGCTGACCTGCGGGTCGACGGCCGAGCTAATAAGGCGGCGCGCGAAGGGTGCTACCGATTCAAGGTAGCGACGCTGGCCTTCGCCGTGAATCGTGCCGAAAGCGAGCGAAGACTTGCCAGAGCCGGACACCCCAGTGACAGCGACGAGTTTGCCACGGGGCATATCGACGTCGACGTTGCGCAGGTTGTGCAGGTGGGCATCGCGGACCTTGATAGTAGACATGTCCTCTAGCGTACGCACAGGTGGCGGGCTGGGCAGCGACCTCTATCTTGGCTTTCCGCCGCTGATCGCGCACCGATCGCGATTTTCGTCCATCTAAACCAGGGATTTCGTCGACGGTTTAAGCGGTTTGTATGGACGAAAGTCGTGATCCCAGCAGTTCCGCGGAACCGAATCCTCAGCGCAGCAGTCTAAAAGGCTATGTACACACGAAAAGACCTGTTCGAAAAAGGAATGACTCAATATCGAATTGAAAAGGAGGTGGCAGAGGGCAGACTCCTCCGGCTTAGGCGCAATTGTTACGTCCCGGCGGAGGCAGAGGCGAAAGATAAGCTCAACGCGGTGGCACAGCTTTATCCGGACGCGGTGTTTTCAGGGACAGCGGCTCTCGCGGCCTATGGCTTATGCGAAGTACGCCTGCCGGCGGTGATCCGGGTGGATAATAATAGCCGGATGCGGGCGGATGATCTGGTGCATATGGTGAGGTCGCGACCAGTGCCGGCAAATCGGATAAAGGGTGTCAAGATGGCGTTGCCGGCGCAGGCGGTAGCAGATGCCCTAAGCTTTGAGCGCTGCAGCGAGTGGCTGCTGAAGGATGCGCTGGCGCAGGCGTATCGCGGGCTCAACGGAAGGGGGAGGTTCGCGGCCGATATAGAGCAGGTGATCAGCAAGAAAAGGGACGCGGTGCGCGAGTTGGCGGAGCGGGCGCCGGTGGGGACGGCGTCGAAATGGGAGCAGCGAATGTATCACGAGATGCGGCGGGTGGGGCTCAAGCCGGTGCCGAATTTCCGTTTAGGACCGTACACCTGGGATTTAGGCTTCGAAGCGGGAACGACGGTGGTGGACTTGGACTCGCTTTATTATCACGCGCCGGAAGATAATCACCGGGAATTTCTCATCGGGACGTGGAAGACCAATCATGCGGTGCAGCATGGGTGGGCGCCGTTGAAATTTACTGATGAATGCACCGACTACCACCTCAAGCTGGTGGTGGAGACGGTGCAAGAAACGGTGGCGCATCGACGCAGCGTGCGCGGGCTAAAGAGCAGTCCGCCAAAGGTGCGGCGGGCGCTGGCGACTCCGGCGTGGCGGTTCCACCAAAGCTTGCTCTAGAGCCTAGTCCAGGTGCGGCCAGCAGGCGCGCAGGCGGTCGAACCACCAATCGCGGCGGTCGGCGGGGGCGGCGAGGGCGGTCAGGCGGTCCGGGTC
>NZ_JBBMGF010000018.1:0-17786 GCF_037908325.1 Corynebacterium sp. KPL4035
GGGGGCTAAGTCAGCGGCAGGGTGGAGGTGGGGTCAATGCCGCGAACCTTGGAGTTGATGACACCGGCGACGGCGAGCACCGCGAACATAGCGGCGGCGGAGAGGAGTTGGGTGCGGGCGGTGGCGTCGGTAAGCATGAGCACCGCGATGGCCGCAAAGAGCGCGAGGGCGAACCAAGTCAGGTAGGGGAAGGCCCACATGCGGATGGGAAGGGGATGGAGTGCTTCGAGCTGACGGCGCAGGCGCAGCTGGCTGACGGCGATGAATACCCACACGATGAGCAGGGAGGCGCCGGCGGCATTGAGCATGAAGGTAAGAAGCCAGCCGGTATCGGCGTAGTTGAGCACCACCATGACGGCCGAGAGCAGGACGGACAGGGCAATAGCGGTGGTGGGTACGCCGTCTTTATTGGTGGTGGTGAAAATGCGTGGAGCCTCGCCACGGGAGGCCAGCGAGTGCATCATGCGAGAGGAGGCGTAGATCTGCGAATTGAAAGCCGAGAGCAACGCAAGGACGATGACAACCTCCATGATGCCGACCGCACCCGGGATGCCGGCGCGCTCGAGAACCATGGTGAAGGGCGATTCCGCGGCCGTGGAGGCACCTCCCAAGATGGAATAAGGCAGAAGGAACGTGATGACCAGGACAGAGCCTAGGTAGAACACCGAGATGCGCAAGATAGTGGAGCGCACGGCGTTGACCAGGGACTTCTCTGGGTCCTCGGATTCAGAAGAAGCGATGGCAACCACCTCGATGCCGCCGAACGCGAAGGCTACGGCCAAAAGGCCGGCCGCGACGCCGCCGAGACCATTGGGCATGAAGCCGTCCTCGAGGAAGACGGAGGTGCCGATGAAAGAATGGCCAGGCAGGAGGCCCAGGATGAGCAGCACGCCGATGATGAGGAAGGCCACGATGACGACGACCTTGATAAGCGCGAACCAATACTCGAATTCGCCGAAACTACGCACGCGCAGCAGGTTGATGACGCCGAAGAGGACCACGCAGATAGCTGCGGGGATCCACGGCGAGACGTCGAACCAGGAGCCAATGAATCCGGCCGCGCCGGTGATTTCGGCGCCGAGCACGGCGACGGTGGCTAGCCAATAAATCCAGCCCTGGGTAAAGCCCGCCCAGCGGCCGATGCCATGTTCGGCATATTCGGAAAAAGAGCCGGAGGCGGGGATAACGGTGCCCATCTCACCCAGCATCTGCATCACCAAAATGGCCAGGAAGCCGGCGATGATATAGGCGAGGAGCACGGCGGGCCCAGCGGCGGAGATGCCGACGCCGGTGCCGAGGAATAGCCCGGCACCGATGGTGGAGCCAAGCCCCATCATGGTTAGGTGGCGGACCTTCAGACCAGAACCGAGGGAGGAGGAGTTATCAGTCACTCCTCCATCATATTTTCCCCGATTGGTCTATAGGAATCGGGGGTATTAATTCTTGTGCAGCTCGTCGTTCAGCGCGACGGCCTCGGCCTTCCACTCCACGGCCTCAACCGCACCGGAGACGGAGTTGCGGCGCAGCAGCATGCCGGAGGCACCGGAGAGTTGGGAACCCTTGACGTTCTCGCCATTATCAACGCCCAGTGCTTCCGCGACCTTGCCAAAGACGGTGACCTTGGTGCCGGCGGTGACGTAGAGGCCGGCTTCGACCACGGCGTCGTCGCCAAGCGAAATGCCAATGCCGGAGTTGGCGCCGAGCAGGCAACGCTCGCCGATGGAGATGACCTCCTTGCCGCCGCCGGACAAGGTGCCCATGATGGACGCGCCGCCGCCGATATCGGAGCCATCGCCCACGACGACGCCCGCGGAGATGCGGCCCTCCACCATGGAGGCGCCCAAGGTGCCGGCGTTGAAGTTCACAAAGCCCTCATGCATGACGGTGGTTCCCTCAGCAAGGTGGGCGCCCAAGCGCACGCGGTCCGCGTCGCCAATGCGAACGCCAGACGGCACAACGTAGTCCACCATGCGCGGGAATTTATCAACGGAGTAGACAACGACCGGGCCGCGGGAGGCAAGGCGGCCGCGCACCATCTGGAAATCGGAGACGGCGCAGGGGCCATAGTTAGTCCAAACCACGTTATTGAGGTGGCCGAAGATGCCATCCATATTCAGGCCGTGCGGCTTGACCGCGCGGTGAGAAAGGAGGTGCAGGCGCAGGTAAGCATCGTAGGTATCGACGGGGGCGTCATCCAGATCTTTGATGGAGGTCTCGACGGCAACGCGGGCCACGCCGCGCTCCTCATCTGGGCCTGCCAGCGCGGAGAACTGCTGAGGGACCTCTTCCAAGCGCTTGGTCTCGGTGGTCTCTACGGTCTTATCGGTATAAACGGCTGGGAACCAGACGTCCAAGACGCTGCCGTCATGGGTAATGGTTGCCAGGCCACGTGCGGATGCAGAAGTCATGCCCGCTAGCTTAGCAACTACCTCCGCGCCTCTGCGCGCTGGCCGGTGGGTAGTACGAAGGACAAGACGACGAGTATCGCAGCGAGGATGAGTACCGAGATGACCTGGTTGCGTGCATCCGGGTCAAAGAGCATGAGCAGGGTGAGCCCGCCCAGCGCCGCGGCCGTGACCCACGGCAGCCACGGGAAGCCAGGCACGCGCAGTTCGGTCAACTCGCCATTTTCGCGCATTTGGGGATGCAGCTTGATAAAGGAAGCCACGATGAAAAACCAGATGACCAGCAGGCACCCGCCCACTGCATTGAAGAGAAATGCTAGGAGCCCCGGAGGGTTCCAAAATTGCAGGCCTACCGAAGCGAAGGCGAAGACCATGGACAAAATGACCGCGTTGATGGGGGAGCCAGCGCGATTTTGCTTGAGGAAGAATCCCGGGGCGCAGTGATCCTTAGCCATGTCAAAGACCAAGCGGGAAGTGGCGTAGATCTGCGCGTTGAAGGCGGAGAGCAGGGCGAGGGCGATAATCGCTTCCATGAAGCCGGCCGCGAAGGGAATCTTGGCGGCCGCAAGCACCAGGGTGAAGGGAGAATCGGCGGCTACGTCGGCATCCTGGATGGAACTAAAAGGCAGAGCCATGGTGATAACCACGATGGAGCCGATGTAGAAGATCATGATGCGCACGATAATGGCGCGGACCGCGGTGGCCACGTTATGTGCTGGGTCCTCGGATTCGGCCGCCGCGATAGTAACCAATTCGATACCGCCGAAGGCAAAGGCCACGGCTAGCAATCCGGCGGCGAAGCCGGGCATGCCATTGGGCAGGAAATTAGCGGTGAAATTGGTCCCGGCCAAGGAGAGATCCATGCCGGGCAGGATGCCCAGCGCCATGAGCACGCCTATGGCAAGGAAGGCGACAATGACGCCGACCTTGATGATGGCGAACCAGAACTCAAACTCGCCAAATCCGCCCACGGCCGCGAAATTGACCACTGCGAAGAATGCCACGGCGATAAGTGCCGGAATCCACGGGTCGATATCGAACCAGCTGGAGATGATGGCGGCCGCCCCGGTGATTTCGGCGCCCATGACCATGATTAGCATGAACCAATAAATCCATCCCATGGTAAAGCGTGCCCAGTGTCCGAAGGCCTGACCGGCGTAGGTGGAAAATGACCCCAAAGAGGGGCGGGCGGCGGCCATCTCACCGAGCATCCACATCACTAGCGCAATGAGCGCGCCGGCCACGGCATAGGAAATGAGCACGGAGGTGCCGGAAATCTGGATGCCGAGGCCTACGCCGAGGAAGAGGCCGGCGCCCACGGCAGAGCCAAGGCCCATCATCGTGAGATGACGGGATTTCAATTGAGCGGTTTCGGCCATTGTTATCACCTTAGGGAGGACGAAATATTTACAGTGAAGTGAACTTTACACAATGCGGGGAGCTACGCGGGGCGCTAGCATGGCGCTTTGTGACTTTAGATCTATATGCAGACCCCATCGAACTAACCAAGGCGCTCGTGGATATTCCGAGCCCCTCCCACCATGAGGAGGCCATCGCAGACGCCGTCGAAGAAGCGCTGCGCGGTTTGGACGTCGAGGTTGCCCGCTACGGCAATACCGTGTGCGCCCGCACGAACCGTGGGCTAGATTCCCGCGTGGTGCTCGCCGGACACATTGATACCGTTCCGTTGGCAGAAAATGTACCGCATCACATGGAAACCACTAAAGACGGGGTGGAGATTATGTGGGGCTGTGGCACCGTGGACATGAAGTCAGGCATGGCCATCTACCTTAATGCCTTTGCCCAGCTGCACGAGTCGGAGGAGCTGAAGCACGATCTCACCGTCATCGCCTATGAGGGTGAAGAAGTAGCCACTGAATTTAATGGCTTGGGCCATCTGCAAAAGGACCACCCGGAGTGGCTCGAGGGGGACTTCGCGCTTCTGGGCGAGCCCTCCGGCGCCATGGTGGAGGCCGGTTGCCAGGGCTCCATCCGCCTGCGCGTGACCGCACACGGCACCCGCGCGCACTCGGCCCGCGCCTGGCTCGGCTCCAATGCCGCGCACAAGCTCGCACCGATTATGAGCCGCATCGCCGCCTATGAGTCCCGCGACGTCACCATTGACGGCTGTACTTACCGCGAGGGCCTCAATATCGTTCACCTCGAGTCCGGCGTGGCCACAAATACGCTGCCGGATGAGGCGTGGATGTTTGTGAACTTCCGCTTCGCCCCGGACCGCACGAGCGAGGAGGCGCTGGAGTACATGAAGTCCATCATCGGCGAGGAAGAAGATGTCACCATCGACATCGACGACATTGCCCCGGCCGCCCGGCCTGGGTTGGGCCAGCCTGCAGCCAAAGCTCTTATCGACGCCGTCGGGGGCAACGTCCGTGCCAAGTTTGGCTGGACCGACGTCGCCCGCTTCTCCGAAATGGGCACCCCGGCCGTGAACTTCGGCGCCGGTGACCCAGGGTTTGCGCATAAAAAGGACGAGCAGGTCCCCACCGCGCAGATTAGTGAAGTATCCACCGCCCTCCTGAAATACCTGAAGGGATAAACCATGACTCCTGAGCAGATGCGCACTCTGCGCGGCCCGATGCTGCTGCGCACCGAAGGCGAACAGGCCTCCACCTTTGACCAGCGGCTCTTGGAGTCCGGCGCGGACCATGAGTGGCAGCATGCCGATCCGTGGCGTGTGCTGCGCATCCAAGGCGAATTCGTCGCCGGCTTCGATGCGTTATCCAAGTTGCCGAAGGCCGTCACCGTCTTCGGCTCCGCACGCACCACGCCCGAGGACGCGAGCTACCAGCTGGGCGTCGAGGTCGGCCGCAAGCTGGCCGAGCACTCCTATGCCGTCATCACCGGTGGCGGCCCCGGCATCATGGAGGCAGCCAACCGTGGCGCCCACGAAGCCGGCGGGCTGTCCGTGGGCTTGGGTATCGAGCTTCCCCATGAGCAGGGCCTCAACGAGTACGTCGACCTGGGCCTGAATTTCCGCTACTTCTTCGCCCGCAAGACGATGTTCTTGAAGTACTCGCAGGCCTTCATTTGCCTACCTGGCGGCATGGGCACGATGGATGAGTTCTTCGAAGTCATGTGCATGGTGCAGACCGGCAAGGTGACCAATTACCCCATCGTGCTCATGGGCACCGAGTATTGGTCCGGCCTGCTGGAGTGGATGGACAACACGCTCGCGGCCAGCGGGTATATCAACGAGGGCGACCGGGAGCTTTTCCTGCTTACCGACGACCCCGATGAGGCCCTCTCCCACATCATCCAGCGCCACCAAGTCATGAGCGATAAGCGCATCAGGGAGCCGCGTTGAGCCTCGCGCGCGTGATGGCGATTGTCAATCGCACCCCGGATTCCTTCTATGACAAGGGCGCAACCTTTGACCTCGACCCGGCGCTGCGCCGCTGCGATGAGGTGATCGCAGCCGGTGCTTCGATCGTCGATATTGGTGGCGTGAAGGCTGGCCCCGGCAAAGCTGTGGACGCGGCGGAGGAAATCGACCGCGTGGTGCCGACCATTGAGAAGGTGCATGAGCGCCACCCGGATGTGCTCATCTCCGTCGATACCTGGCGCAGCGAGGTAGCAGAGGCCGCCATCGCCGCCGGTGCCGGCCTAGTCAATGACACGTGGGCCGGTTGGGATCCCGAGCTCATCGAGGTCGCCGGCCACCACCGCGTAGGCTACGTGTGCTCGCACACCGGTGGGATCACCCCGCGCACCCGGCCGCATCGCGTCCATTTTGATGACGTGGTGGCCGATGTCATCGCGGAAACCACCCAGCTGGCCGAGCGCGCCGCCGCTCTCGGTTGCCCGGAGGACCTGACCTTCATCGATCCGACCCATGACTTTGGCAAGAACACCTTCCACGGTCTCGAGCTTTTGCGGCGCATAGACGAGGTCGTGGCCACCGGCTGGCCGGTGCTCATGGCGCTATCAAACAAAGATTTTGTGGGCGAGACGCTAGACCGCGGGGTAGGAGAGCGCGTTGCGGGTACCCTAGCCGCCACCGCGTGGTCCGCTGCCCGCGGAGTGGCCGCTTTCCGCGTCCACGAGGTAGCTGAGACCGCAGACGTCATTCGCATAACTGCTGCCATCCAAGGCGAGGCGGCACCATTGGCAACCACGCGAGGCCTAGCATGAGTGTCTCCGTTGTCATCCCGGCCCTCAACGAGGAAGACACTGTCGCGAACGTCGTGCGTGCCTGCCTTGCCGATAATCCGCTTGAGGTGCTGGTCATCGATGCCGATTCCACCGACGCCACCGCCTCTCGTGCTGCCGTAGCCGGGGCGGAGGTACGCAATTGGCGCGATATCCTGCCAGAAGAACCGCGCCCCGGCAAGGGCGAATCCCTCTGGCGCGGGGTCGCCGCGGCGAAGGGAGACATAGTCGTCTTCGTCGATGCGGATCTTGAATCCGCTGCGCCCGGCATGGTCACCGCGCTGGCCGATCCCTTTGCCGACCCCGCGGTAGAAATGGTCAAGGCCCGCTACCGCCGCAGCCTCAACGGCCAGCCCACCGGCGGCGGCCGCGTCACCGAGCTGACAGCCAAACCGCTCATTAAGCAATTTTTCCCAGAGCTCGCTCATATCGACCAGCCGCTCGGAGGCGAATACTCTCTGCGCCGCGCCACCGCCGTCGAGCTGCCCTTTGTAGAAGGCTACGGGGTGGAAGCAGGGCTATTGGTGGACGTCGGCAAGCGGGGCACAATAGCGCAGGTGGACTTGGGAACGCGGGTGCACCGTAACCGGCCGCTGCATGAACTCGCGCCGATGGCCGAGGTAGTCGCGCGCACACTGCTCTCCCGCGCCGGGGTTACTGCGCCCGTTGCTCAACGCCCGCCGCTAAAAGGTAAGGTTTAAGCCATGCTGTCTTGGATTATGCTCCTCCTCGTCCTTTTCTCTCTGACCGTCATCGGCACCTGGGTATGGGGGTCGATTTTTGGCCGCGGCGAGGTTATGCACCCGCTCGATGAGCCGGAGAAGGTGCGCGAAAATAACCGCGCCGCTGCCCGCGAAGGACGCCTTGACCAGGTGAAATTCGAGGTTGTGCCCCGCGGGTACCGCCAGGACCAAGTAGATGATCTCCTTGCACAACTAGAAGAGCAACTATCTTCCACGCCGAAAAGGTCTAAGCTGGAAGGAAAAGAAGTTAACTAAAGGAGACTCACTATGGCAGCAATGAAGCCGCGCACCACGGGCGGAGAAATGGAAGCAGTAGAGGAGTCCCGCAAAATTGTCATGCGCATCCCCTCCGATGGCGGCGGGCGCATCGTCATCGAGCTGAGCAAGGACGAGGCCGCCGAGCTTGGTTCTCTGTTGACCGAGGTTTCTAGCTAGTCTAGGTATATGCTTTCTCATATCGTCGACATTCTGGCTGATCCCAATGATGGCACCGCGCTTTCTGGTGCCGATGATTTCTCTCGCCTCGTCTCGGAATCCGGCCACTCTTTTGATGTGGCCAAGCAGGGCTACGTCACCCTCGCGGCCGGCGCCGGACTCAAGCACAAGGGCGATGACACGGACATGGTCAACGCCCGCGAGACCTATTTGGCCATGGGGCACTTCGCGCCCTTCGTGGAGGCCGTGACTGGGGCAGTCCAAGGTGCGCTGGATTCCGCATCGTTGGCCGAATCTACGCCCGCCTCTCTGCTTGAGGTGGGCGCTGGTACGGGCTACTACTTGGCCCACACCCTCGACTCCATCGCTGAGGCCCGCGGCGTCGGGCTCGATATTTCTCCGCACGCTGCGAAGCACTTGGCTAAGTGCCACCCGCGCGTCGGTGCCGTCGTGGCCGATGTATGGGAGCGCCTGCCTATTCGTGATGAGTCCGTCGACGCTATTTCCGTCGTCTTCGCCCCACGCAATCCGGCCGAATTCCAGCGCGTACTCGCCCCAAGCGGCCAGGTCATCGTCTTGACCCCTGATGCCGGCCACTTGGACGAGCTGCGGGAGCCTTTGGGCATCCTCGGCGTGGAAGACGGCAAGGTGGAGCGCATGTACGAGCAGGCCGAGGGATACCTCGAGCAGGCGGCCGATCCGGTGGATATTTCGTTCCCCATTGAGCTCGATAAGGCCTCCGTTGCCGCGCAGGTCGGGATGAGCCCATCCGCGCGTCACATTAGCGCCGGAGAACTCGCCGAGCGCATGGCCGCTCTTCCTCCGACACTTACGGTTACCGCCCGCGCTCGACTGGACCGCCTCCGTGCAGTTTAGCCCCGGCCCTTCTGCCTCATCCCCGCCCTTCGCGCTCACCAGCAGCGCGTGGGGCGGTTCTTTTCGTTGTTCCGGTGAGTGCGAGGGGTGGTTCCTCGCCCTTGCCGCTCACCAGCACACGCTTTCCGACGCCCCAGCGTCTCCCCGTGAGCGCGAAGGGCGCGCGGCGTGACATCGCCCCGTACCGCGGTGGGCGGCCGTGCCGGTGAGCGCGAAGGGCGGGGTGGAGAACCGAGCGGGGCGTCGGGTGATGTTTAGAGCTTGGAGCCGGAGCGCTGCCAGTCCTGCTCGATGACGGCATCGCCGGAGGTTTCGACGCGCAGCCCAGAGCAACCGCCCTCGAAGTAGACGCGGGAGGCCATGGCGATGAGGCCACCATCGACGAATACCTCGACGGTGGAACCGTCTTGGATAATGGTGAGGGTGTCGGAGTCACCCTCGGCAAGCGTGGCGGTGGCGGGCTCAGAATCGGCAAAGCAATGATTGAAAGCCTTGTTCATTGAGCGATCGAGGCTGATGTCATCGCCGGAGTGGCGGATGGTGGCGGCGGGGTCACCGGCGCCGTCGAGAAGCGTGACGGTGACGCAGGAACCGGAAGGCACCTCCATGACGCCGGTCCACGAGCGGGCGTAATCGGAAAGCTTGACGGCATCGGGCAAGCCCCGGGCGGGGGCTTGGTAGAGGACGCCGCCCTCGAGGGTGACTCGGCGGGGTAAGGAAAGGGCATTGGCCCAGCCTTCGGCTTCCCACGAGGCGTGCTTGGTGGCGTCATCGCCGCGGCCGTTGCCGTTGAGGAGGCCAACGATAACGGCGCGCTCATAGCGCTGCTCGGGGGTGAGCGTGCCGGTGGTGGTGTTGGTACTGCGTGGGCGGGAGAAATCGTGGCCGAAGTCTACGCGGCGGAAGCCGGAGACCACGGTAAAGGTGGTGCCCTCCAGCCGGCCGACGAGGTAGCCGGAGACGTCGCGGCCGCCACGCTCCAAGGTGACAAAGAGGACGTCGTAGACATTGCCGTCAACCTCATCGCGCAGTCGGACTAGGCGCGGGGAGACGACCGGCGGAATGGGCGAGGTAGCGGGGACCTCGCCCTCTAGGAAGCCAGGGTCGCCGTCGAACTTGAGGCTGCCGCGCAGGCGCCAAGACACGCCGTCGGCGGATTCGAGGATGACGGGAACCGGGGCGTCGGAGTGGCCGGTGAGAGCCAACATGAGCCAACCGTCGTGGCCGTCATCGCGGTCCTCTGAGGCCCAGTCGGGCACCACGGAGGGGGAGCGGAAATGATCGAAGTTGCGGGTATTGCCCACGACTTCGCCAAAACGAACGACATTGGGGTCGAGCGCCTGAGGGTCATCGGAGACCTCGCAGATCTCGTCCACGTCAGCGTAGCGGGCGAGGTGAACGGCGATTCCGGCGGCGGTCACGGAGGTGAAGTAGAGATGGATATCGTCTGGGCCTTGGGCTACGGAACCTGCGCGCAGGGAGAGCTCGCCGCCGACGGGGGCGAGGACATCGTCACAGTCCAACCAGTCAAAGGGAGACTCTTCGGAGTATGTGTGTCCCCAGCGCGCCGGGGAGTCCGCGGTGGGGCGGTACTGGTAGAACAGATGCCAAGTATCGCCATCGCGCAGGATACCGGCGGGGGCGTCGAGGACGCCGTCTTCAGGGACAAAATGCAGTTCGGGGCGGTGGGTTGTCACGGCTATCCTTCCTTAAATCAGACTGCGGTAAATATCGACGGTCTGGGCGGCAATCGTAGCCCAAGAAAAATCACGAATGGCACGCTCGCGGCCGGCGCGCCCAAATTCGGCAGCGCGCTTTCTATCGGCGGCGACGTCATTGACTGCAGCGGCGAGATCGGCCTCGAAGGCTGCGGTATCGGTGGCGTCGTAATGCACTAGCACGCCGGTCTCACCATCGACTACTACCTCGGGAATGCCGCCCACGTTGGAGGCAACAACGGCCGTGCCACAGGCCATTGCTTCCAAGTTCACGATGCCCAGCGGTTCGTAGATGGATGGGCAGACAAAAACATCGGCACCGGTGTAAATCTGCTGGACCTCGTTGCGCGGGAGCATATCCTTGACCCAGAAAATGCCATCGCGCTGGGCGCGCAACTCATCGACCAGTGCCTCGGTCTCGGCCGCGATTTCGGACGTATCAGGGGCGCCGGCACACAAGACCAGCTGGATGTCTGGATCGAATTTCTGTGCCGCCTGCAGCAGGTGCTTTACGCCCTTTTGCCGGGTGATGCGTCCGACGAAGGCAGCGATGGGGCGCTGCTTATCGACGCCCAGCTTGTCCAAAACATCGCCCTCTCGCGGCTGCCACAGCTCGGTGTCGATGCCGTTGAGGACGACGTGGACCTTGGAGGCATCGATGCGCGGATAGGCATCGAGGATGGAGTCCTTCATGCCGGCGGAGACGGCGATTACGGCATCGGCATATTCCATGGCGTTCTTCTCGGACCATGAGGAGATGTCATAGCCGCCGCCAAGCTGCTCGCGCTTCCAAGGGCGGTGCGGCTCGAGAGAGTGGGCGGTGACCACATGCGGAATATCATAAAGCCGGGCGGAGAGGTGGCCAGCAAGGCCCGTATACCACGTGTGGGAGTGGGCGATGTCGATATCGGAGGCGGCATCGGCCATGCGCAGCCCAGTGGACAAGGTCTGCAGCGCGCCATTAGCCCCCTCGAGTGCGGGGTCTACGCCGTGGACAAGGACGTCTTTTTCTTCGCGCGGGGAGCCCATGCAGTGCACGGAGACATCGATGATATCGCGCATGAAACGGGTGAGTTCAGCTACGTGAACTCCGGCTCCGCCGTATATTTCCGGCGGGTATTCTTTGGAAAAGATTCCGGCTCTCATGCCCACCCAGAATACGTATCTCTGCTGTCATGTGCAGAATTCCGATATGGGGGTAAAAATGTGCAAAGTTCTGCTGCGGAATGTGGGATTTGCGGATAGGTTTGAAAACGTGAGAAGCCTGCCGAATGTCCTAGCCATTGTCCTCGCCGGCGGTGAGGGAAAGCGCCTTTTCCCCCTGACCGAAGACCGCGCAAAGCCCGCCGTGCCCTTCGGTGGTTCCTACCGCCTCGTTGATTTCGTTTTGTCCAATCTGGTCAATGCCGGTTATCTCAAGATTGCGGTGCTGACCCAGTACAAGTCCCATTCTCTGGACCGCCACATTTCCCAGGCGTGGAACTTGGCGGGTCCGACTCCGCAGTATATTGCCTCGGTGCCCGCCCAGCAGCGCCGCGGCAAGCGCTGGTACAACGGCTCGGCAGATGCAATTGTGCAGTCGCTGAACCTCATCTATGACGAGAATCCGGATTATGTCATCGTCTTTGGCGCAGACCACGTATACCGCATGGATCCGGCACAGATGGTAGAAGAGCATATCGCCACCGGATTGGATTGTTCGGTGGCTGGTATTCGCGTACCGCGCTCGGAAGCGACGGCCTTTGGCTGCATCCAAGCCGATGGCATGGGCACGATCACACAATTCGTGGAAAAGCCCGCGGACCCACCGGCTACTCCGGACGATCCGAATATGAGCTATGCCTCGATGGGCAATTATGTCTTTACAGCGCAGGCGCTTATCGACGCCCTTTTGGAGGACGAAAAGAACGAGGACTCGGCCCACGATATGGGCGGCGATATTATCCCGTACTTTGTGGAGCGGGGACAGGCGCATGTGTACGATTTCATGGCCAATGAGGTACCCGGTTCTACTGAGCGTGACCACGGGTACTGGCGCGACGTCGGCACCATCGATTCCTTCCACGAGGCGCACATGGACATGATTTCGGTGCACCCGATTTTCAACCTTTATAACCAGAATTGGCCGATCCACTCGACGGATGATTCCAATTTCCCACCGGCCAAGTTCGTGCAAAACGGCATCGCGCAGTCCTCGATGGTGGCCCCAGGCTGCATCGTCTCTGGCGGCACTGTGCGCAATTCAGTGCTGGCGTCCGATGTCCATGTGGCCGACGGAGCTACGGTTGAGGGATCAGTGATCCTGCCTGGCGTGCGTATCGGGCGCGGTGCAGTGGTGCGCCGCGCGATCCTAGATAAGAACGTCGTTGTTAGCGATGGTGCGATTATCGGAGTGGACCGCGAGCGTGATGAGGAGCGCTTTAAGGTTTCTGACGGCGGCGTGGTCGTCGTCGGCAAAAACCAGAAGGTCTAGAGCTTCGTCACGAGGGTGAGCCCAGAACCCAGCGGCAAGCGGGTTACGCTTGCCCCCTCGAGCTCGCGCAGGTACTCGTCTGCTTCGCGGGCGGCGGCGGTGTCGCGGTCGGTCCGGGAGGCGTCGGCAAGCGTGCCATCGAGCAAAGAATTAGCCAAGACTAGGGTGCCGCGCTGGTGCAGCAGTGGCCACGCGGCCTTGATGATGGCAGGTAACTCGAGCGCGGCGACGTCGGCGTAGATGACCTGATAAGCATCGTTGGCGAGGCGACCCATGACCTCGAGCGGGCGCGATGGCAAAAAACGGCCGCGGGATGGCGCATAGCCGGCCTGGCGGAATGCGGTCTTGGCGCTGCGCTGGTGCTCCGCCTCGGGGTCGATGCAGGTCAAAATGCCGTTATCGGGCATGCCGGCGAGCACATAGAGGCCCGCTACATTGGCGGCCGGGGTAATGGCCACAGCTTGGGGACGCTCGGTGGAACCAGTGGAGGCGGCCGTCAGGGTGGTGAGCAGCTGGCCGGTGGATTCATCCGGGACTGGCAAGCCGTACTCTGCGGCGTGGTCGCGTGCGCCACTTAGGGCCGGGGATGCTTCGCTGGTGGTCTCGATATAAGAACGCAGTGCTTCGTATGCGGTATTAGTCACGTAATAAACCATAGGGAAAAGTGTCCGCCAATGTGGCAAAAACGCGCTTAGCCAGCAAGGTTGTGGTCGGTGGGGATAATGTGACGGGTTCACAGGATATTATCAGCACTATGGCTGGAGTTTCTGTGCTGAGTGTAGAAAGATGACATGCATGACAAAGATGAAGCGCGATGCCGAATCCCTTCAACCTGCAACCTCTGAGGCAGAGTTGGCCGGTACCGCAGCATTCGATGCTGGCACGGGCGACATGCCCGCTTGGGGTGACCTCGTGGCCGAGCACGCCGATGGGGTCTACCGCTTGGCTTATCGCCTGTCTGGCAATCAGCATGACGCCGAGGACCTCACCCAGGAAACCTTCATGCGCGTCTTTCGCTCCTTGGACAAGTATCAAGCCGGAACGTTTGAAGGCTGGTTGCACCGTATTACCACTAACCTCTTTTTGGATATGGTGCGTCACCGTTCCAAGATCCGCATGGAGGCCCTGCCAGAGGATTATGAACGCGTTCCTGGTACGGATATGACCCCGGAGCAGGCTTATTCCGTGGCTAACCTGGATCCAGCTTTGCAGTCCGCGCTCGACGGGCTGGCTCCCGATTTCCGCGTGGCCGTGGTCCTGTGCGATGTCGTTGGGATGAGCTATGACGAGATTGCAGAGACCCTTGGTGTCAAGATGGGTACGGTGCGCTCGCGCATCCACCGCGGCCGTTCCCAGTTACGCGCGGCGCTAGAAAAAGAGGCGCAAACCAATGCGGAAACGCGCATGCTGCTGCGTACGCGCTAAACTTTAGAGAAACTGCATAGTCCCCGCTGCCGGCGGGGACTTTCCGCGTCAATGAAGGCCGAGCAACTAGTGGAGGAGGGATCGATGGACTCGCTGCGGGGACGCCGAACCTTGTCCACGCTGAGCGTGCACGGCGGATTTGATGCCGCCCAAGCCAAGGCTCGCGATAGGGCGAAGGCCAAGGCGCGGCGTAGCGATACCATCGGGCATTTGGGCCCAGAGGCGGTTGTTGCCTTTGTGGACGGTGAGATGGAGCCAAAATTTATGCACCGTGTGCGCATTCACCTGGTGCACTGCGCTGAATGCCGCGCGGATGTGCATCAGCAGCGTCGTGCCTCGGAATGGGTGCGCCACTGTGCGGAGTCCGCAACGGTCAAGGCGCCGCAGTCCTTGCTCGCGAAGCTCGCAGGCATTGCCTCGGAGGAGGTAACCCCGGGGCCCGATGCAGCAACGCCAGCGCACCGGCCCCAGCAGGACTTCTTGGACAAGGTGGAGATGGTGGTTCGCGCAATCAAGCACAATCAGCGCGGCTAAGAGCGAGGGACTAGTATTTAAGCGTGTTTTCTTCCATTGGTTGGCCCGAGATTTTCGTCATTGTGCTCTTGGGCATCATAGTCATCGGCCCAGAACGCATGCCTGAGGTGATTAAGGACGTGCGCGCAGCCATCTATGCGGCGCGGAAGGCCATCAATAATGCCAAGGCGGAGCTCAATGGGGAGATGGGCTCTATTACCTCGGAATTTGATGATATCCGTGGCCCGCTTACCCAAGCCGCGCAGTGGACGCGTCTGGGGCCGAAGGGCGCAATCACCAAGGCGCTTTTTGACGGCGACGAATCCGCCTGGGATGACTTCAATCCCCAGAAGATGGCAGAAGATATTAAGAGCGATACCGCTCCCAAGGAGCCGGAACAGCAGAAACCGCAACAGCGCCCAAGCTTCGACTATTCCCAGGTTTATGCCGAGCAGCCGCAGCAGCCACAGCCGCAGCAGCGCGCCGCAGCTTCGCAACCGCAATCGACGGAGCAGCCTGCGCCCGAGAAGAAACCGCCGCGCGGTGGGGAAGAATCCACCGGCGGCGGCATGTGGGAAGATGTAACCTAGGGGCTAGTTCACGCCCAAGTTCAGGTTTTTGCCCACTAGGGAATCGGAGCGGATGGCCAGTTTATCGGCCACCGCCTGGATCTGTTGGGCGGCGGGGGACTCGGGGGCGTCTATAACGATCGGCGTGCCGGCATCGCCACCGCTGCGTAGGGTGGGATCCAGAGGCACCGAAGCCAGCAGTGGAACCTCATGGCCAAGAATGACGCCGAGGCGATCGGCCACAATCTGTCCGCCGCCGGTACCAAAGACATCCATGGTGGAACCATCCGGCATGACCATAGCGCCCATATTCTCAATCACACCGGCCACGCGCTGGCGCGTCTGCTGGGAGATGGACCCGGCACGCTCTGCCACCTCGGCAGCTGCGGCTTGCGGGGTGGTAACGATGAGCAACTCCGCATTAGGAATGAGCTGGGCCACGGATAGGGCGATATCGCCAGTGCCTGGAGGCAGATCCAGCAGGAGAACGTCTAGGTCACCCCAGAAGACGTCGGCCAAGAACTGCTGCAATGCACGGTGGAGCATAGGTCCGCGCCAGACCACAGGGGCGTTGCCTTCGACGAATTGCCCGATGGAGATGTGCTTAATGCCATGGGAAATCGGGGGCAAAAGCATCTCATCATCGAGAACGGTCGGGCCATCGGTGCAGCCCAGCAGATTAGGAACAGAGTGGCCGTAAATATCGGCATCGACGATGCCGACTTTAAGCCCCTTGTGCACCAGCGCTGCGGCGAGATTTACCGTCATCGAGGACTTGCCGACGCCGCCCTTGCCAGAAGCCACCGCAAAGACTCGCGTGGTGGATTCTGGCTTGGCAAACGGGATTTCCGGCTCAGCTTGGCCGCCACGGAGCTTCTTTTTCAGCTCTCGGCGCTGCTCATCACTCATGGCTTCCATCGTCACGGTGACGTTTCCTACGCCCTCAATATCCTCTACTGCTGCGCGAGTATTGGACTCGATGGTGGACTTCATGGGGCAGCCGGCGATGGTGAGGTAAATTTCTACGGCTACATCGTTTCCGGTGACAGAAACTGATTTCACCATGTTGAGCTCGGTGATGGGGCGCCCGATTTCGGGATCTTCAACGCGGGAAAGTGCCTCGCGTACGGCGGATTCAGTAATAACGCTAGACATAACCCTTGCCATCTTAGTCGGGCCGCAACAGGAGGTAAACACGCCCCCTCGGTGTAGAATCATCTAGACGCTCGAGCGCCGCCTAACTGAAGGAGAATAGTATCGCCATGCGCAGCTGTGCCCGCCCTGCCCACGCCATTGCTGGCGTGGTGCTCTCTGCCATGCTGCTTACCGGCTGCTCCTCCCAGTTTGATGGAGATCCTTATGCGGATAATGCTAAGCGTGCGCCCGTTGGCATCATGGTAGATGCTGGTGAGACCGACCAAGTAGTGCTGGCGGAGATCTTTCGCCAAGAGCTGATCAGTCAGGGGCGTGAGGCCTCCCTTGTTAGGGAGGATATTTTCCAAGAGTCTAAGTCCGGTCGCTATTTGAACCCCAATGGTAATTTTTATGTCGGCTGCACGGGGGCTTTTCTCAGCGTTCTCAATCCCGGTGAGGCGCGGGAAGTCTCCAAGGACTACAGAAAAGCTCAGCACTCCTCCCAACCAGGCGGTGAGGACTACCTAGCGCGTACTCACATCGCTTTAATGTCTGCACTTCCAGGCGACCTAGCCGCGGTGGAACCATCCAGCGCCACTGGCTGT
The DNA here is from genome assembly GCF_037908325.1 of Corynebacterium sp. KPL4035. NCBI lineage: Bacteria > Bacillati > Actinomycetota > Actinomycetes > Mycobacteriales > Corynebacteriaceae > Corynebacterium > Corynebacterium sp. KPL4035. Next base: position 17,067 of record NZ_JBBMGF010000018.1, read on the forward strand.
GAGGACGCGGAGCCAAAGCTCCCCGAGAATTTTGTGGCGCTCTACCAGGATGATCTCTTGGACCGCGAGGAACGCCAATCTATAGCTTCATTGACGAAGTTCATCACGCGAAAAGACATCTCTGAATTGGCGCAAGAGGCAGAGCAAAAAGGCGACGTGACAAAAGTGGTTCGCACGTGGCTGCACGGCTCCGGCACGAAAATGCTCGATGAGGAAGGCGACTCAGATTCTTCCGGTGGGTCTGATCTCACCGGAGGCTCCAAATAGTTTTTCTTTGGCGGGTAGGCGAAAGTTTCCAGGCGTCGACAACTCGGAAACCACCAAGTCAAGTAAAACCAACGGGCCCGACAGCTCGTGGTTATCTGAACGGCGCCCAAAGCCTTCGAGCTTGACGTAGATGCCAATTCCCGAACAATTCAGCAGGTCCGATCAACGGTGCTGTTGCGAACGCGGTCGGCCATAGCACAGCAATACCCTCACTCCCTCCTTTCGCGCTCACCGGTAACGCACCTTTCTCGCAGCGGTCACTCCCCGTGAGCGCGAAAGGAGTGAAGTGTGCGCTAAGAACGTGAGAGGCAAGGAGAGTCGAGTCAGAAGAAAGTTCTAGTTGAGAAGCGAGCCGAGTCCGTAGTTCCTGAGGAACGGGCAGATTCTAGTGGTCGTGGAAACACTTCCTATGTTTCGGTTGAGTTTATCAGTGCGGCCATTTTCTCGGCTGGT
>NZ_JBBMGF010000019.1:0-17018 GCF_037908325.1 Corynebacterium sp. KPL4035
GCGGGAAGGTGGCCATCGACAAGCGGGCGCGGGGCGGTGACATCCTCTTCAAAAAGGGAGCCGGTGGCAAGGCCGGCGGCGGCCGGGGTGACGTCGATGTCCTCGTCATCGTAGATGCGCGGGAGGGCAGCAACGGCCGCGAGGCCCATATTGATGCCGATGGAGGTGTCGAGCGCGGAGGCCACCGTGATGTCCATGTGACGCTGGCGCAGGTGCTGGGCTACCTCGAGGACGCGGCGCACGCCACCGAGCGGGGCGGGCTTAACCACGGCGACGTCTGCGGCCTGCAGCTCGGCGACGCGATAAGGGTCGGCGACCTTACGAATGGACTCATCGGCGGCCACGCGTACGAAGAGACCCGCGCGCATGAGGCGGCCGCGCACCTGGGCGAGCTCCTCAGTGGTAGCGCATGGCTGTTCCATATAGTCCAGCGGCATCATCATCTGCGCAGCCTGGACTGCCTCATCGACGGTCCAGCCGCCATTGGCATCCACGCGCAGGATAGGGATTTCGCCGCGTTGGGTGATGGTGTCGCGGACGGCGCGTACGCGAGCGGCGTCGTCGGCAAGCGTGTGGTCCTTTTCTGCCACCTTGATTTTAAAGGTGCGGCAGCCGGGGTAGCGCTCCACTAGGGCCGGGACCTCGCTGGCAGGCACGGCCGGGATGGTGGCGTTGACCTCGATGGAATCGCGCACCGGCTCCGGGAAGCCCTCGTAGGCGGCCTCCAGCCCCGCGCGCAACCAGGCGGCGGACTCGGCCGGGCCGTACTCTAGGAAGGGCGCGAACTCGCCCCAGCCGGCCGGGCCATCGATGAGGAGGGCCTCTCTGGTGGTGATACCGCGGAAACGCACGGCAAGCGGGAGGGAGACTACGTGGGCGCGGTCGAGAACGTCATCGATATGCATGGCTTTCATGGTAGCGCCCGGTAACCATTGACCCCTCCCCCACTCTGCGCTACTTTGGGAACCTACACCAATAAAGGAGGAATTATGCTGCTAGCTGAGGCATTGGCGGAACGCGCCCAGGCGCAGGAGCGCCTCAATAGCCTGCACGAGCGGCTGCTCACCGTGGTTCGCGTGCAGGAGGGCGATACCCCGGAGGAGGATCCGCAGGAACTGCTGCGCGAGCTCGACGGCGTGGCCGGGCGCATCGATGAGCTGGTTCAGGCCATCAATGCGACGAATATCGCCACCGCCTTTGATGAGAAGATGAACCTGATGGAGGCCCTCGCGCTTCGCGACGGCCTCTTGCGCAAGCGCCGCATCTACCATGACTTGGCGCAGCGGGCAGGAACGCGCTCGGATCGCTATTCCCGCAACGAGATTAAGTTTGTCTCCACCATCCCGGTGGCGGATATGCGCAAGCGCGTCGACGATCTATCTAAGCAGTACCGCGAGCTGGATACCCGCATCCAGCAGCTGAACTGGAATACCGAACTGAAAAACGGATAGTCATGTCGCGCGCCGCATAGAGCGCGCGATGGTAGCCCACACGCCTGCAGCGAGCAGGCCCCCACCCTGGAGGGGAAAATCCTGGGACACAGGCCCCCTTTAGCGCTTTTAAAAGGGGCGGGGAGTTCGACTCTCCCCATGGCATGGAGTACGGCGCTGGTATGGCGTACACGGGTATTGTGCGGGGCAACAACCTCGCAGTATCGCGTATTGATTATTACCGGCCTGCTGGGCAGCGCGTGTGGGTGAGGGTTGGGAATGGGGACTATTCTTCTTTTGCCACTAAGCTGGCCGATATGAGCGAGCAGAAAAAATACAGCACCGATAATCCCTTTCGGCCGGAATTGTGGCATTCCGTAGAAGGCTTTGAGGACCTCACGGATATCACCTATCACCGGCTCAACGGTGAGGGCCGCAAGAACGGCATCGTGCGCATCGCCTTCGACCGCCCGGAGGTGCGCAATGCGTTTCGCCCGCATACCGTAGACGAGCTCTACCGCGCAATAGATCACGCCCGCCGCACGCCGGATGTGGGCACGATTTTGCTCACAGGCAATGGCCCTTCCGAAAAGGATGGCGGCTGGGCGTTTTGTTCCGGCGGCGACCAGCGCATTCGCGGCCGCTCCGGCTACCGCTACGCCACCGAGCACGCCCATGATGACGCCACCGCGGATGAATCCACCGTGGACACCGCCCGCGAAAAGGTGGAGGGCGGTCGCTTGCATATCCTCGAGGTCCAGCGCCTTATCCGCACCATGCCCAAGGTGGTTATCGCCGTGGTCAATGGTTGGGCGGCCGGCGGCGGTCACTCGCTGCACGTGGTCTGCGATATGACGGTCGCCTCCCGCCAGGAGGCGCGCTTCAAGCAGACGGACGCGGACGTGGGTTCCTTCGATGCCGGCTATGGTTCGGCCTACCTAGCTAAGATGGTGGGCCAGAAATTCGCCCGCGAGATCTTCTTCTTGGGTCGCACCTATGATGCCCAGCGGATGTATGAGATGGGCGCGGTCAATGAGGTTGTCGATCACGCCGACTTGGAAGACGCCGCAATCCAGATGGGCCGCGAAATCAACGGCAAGTCCCCAACAGCCCAGCGCATGCTGAAGTTCGCTTTCAACCTGACCGATGACGGCCTCATGGGCCAGCAGGTCTTCGCCGGCGAGGCGACCCGCCTGGCGTACATGACCGACGAGGCCGTCGAGGGCAAAGAAGCATTCCTCGAAAAGCGCGACCCGCAGTGGGAGCAGTTCCCGTATTACTACTAGCCAGGAGTTAGCACGATGTGGATTTTCGCCATCGGCTTGGCCACACTTGCACTGGCGGGCGTCATCGTCTCGCGAGTGTGGATGCTCAAGCGTATCAAGGATGCGCAGGACAGCGGGGAGCGTCCCTTCGATCAGGAGGACACCCCGCGCAATCCATACATGTAGCGGAGTAAATGGCGTGGGACGCCCTCGGACCGGAGTGAGACATCTCAAGCAATTGTGGACATGCCCATAGTTAATACTTAAAGTGTCGAACATGAAACTCTGCAACTCATTCGTCATGCTCGCAGCACGCGTCGCCCTGGGCGTAATTCTCATCGCCCAGGGCTGGCAAAAGTTCTCCGAATGGACCGTCGCCGTCGCGGGCCTGATGCTCGCCGCCGGCCCCGGCATACGCTCCCTGGATCAGCTCCCCTTCAGCAAAAAGGCAAAAGTAGCCAAATAAGGCCACCGCTTCCTAGCCTCTCACTTCACTCATTGAAGTGAGAGGCATTTTTAAATTTTGGCAGCTTAAGGAAGAGATAGGACCACCTAAGTTCATTACGTTGAACAATCTAGTTCAAGGGTGCTAGTGTTTGTTGAGTTCACTTCTCCTAATACAAAGGAAGTTCATTATGAGCTCAAATCACAGCACCCCACGCCGGCCCCTACAGCGCATTTTCGCAGGCACCTGCGCCCTCGCACTCGGCGCCAGCCTCGCCGCTTGCAGCGCCTCGAAGGAATCCATCGACGCTGCAAAGCCGAAGGACGGCGACACCGTCAAGGCCGTGGCCACGACTACCCAGATCTGCGACTACCTCACCCAGGTAGCCGCCGGCGGCCTCAAGCTCCACAAGGTCGACTCCCAGGGTGCGGAGACCAACTCCGGCGAGGGCCCAGTGACCCTCGACCTCACCTGTTTGCTCGCCCCCAACGCCAGCGCCCACGAGCACGAGATGACCCCACAGCAGATGCAGGCGCTCTCCCAGGCCGACTACATGTTCGTCAACGGAGTCGACCTCGAGCACTTCCTCGACCAAGCCGTGGACTCCTCCGGCTTCCACGGCGTCATGGCCGTGACCTCGGGCGTCAAGAGCGAAGGTATGGGCGATGGCAACGGCAAGTACACCATCGACGAGGGCATCGAGCACGTGAGCCCGCGCCCGTGGCCTTTCCCGGGGGAGGACGGCGAGGCCCCAGAATTCAAGTACGACCCGCACGTGTGGACCTCCCCGAAGCAGGCCAAGATTCAGGTCGACAACATCGTCAACACGTTGTCCCAGGCCTCCCCGCAGGCCAAGGACGCCTTCACCGCCGCCGGCAAGAAGTACACCGACCAGTTGGAGGACCTCGACAAGTGGGCCAGCGATTCCATGTCCGCAGTTCCTGAGCAAGACCGCATGCTCTTCTCTTCCCACGACGCCTTCGGCTACTTCTCAAACGCATACGGCGTGAAGTTCATCGGCTCCGCACTGTCTGACTTCAACAACCAGCAGGACGCCACCTCGCGCCACATCGACGAGCAGGCAAAGCAGATCCGCGAGTCCGGTGCCAAGGCCATCTTTGCGGAGAATTCCAACAGCTCGAAGTCCATCGAGGCCATCGCCCGCGCCGCAGGCGTCAAGGCGGTTACATCCGACGACGCTTTGTACGGCGACTCGCTAGGTGTGCCAGGCAGTGAGGGCGAGACCTACATCGGATCCATCGTCCACAACATCAACACCCTGGTCAGCGCCTGGGACTCCGAACAGCAACCGTTGCCGGAATCGCTGCAGGCATTCGACGTCGCCAAGCGCAAGTAGCTCTATATGTCTTCCCCATTAATCACTCTGCGCAATGCCACCTGCGGCTATGGCGCCCGGGATATCCTCACCGACGTTGATCTTGAGATCCGCGCGAGCGAGGCCGTGGCGCTCCTGGGGGCCAACGGCGCGGGCAAGTCTACGCTGCTCAAGGCAATCACTGGCCTGGCTGCCTTGCGCGGCATGGCCACCATCGACGCCTCGCTCGGCTACGTCCCGCAGTACCAAGACTCCGACCTGAGTTTTCCCGTCACGGCTTACAAGGTCGTGGAAATGGGCCTTTTGCCATCAGTGAGCTGGTGGCATAGGTGCACGAGCATGCGTAGCTATCGCGGCCATGTACTCAATGCCCTGCGACAAGTGGGGATGGAGCACCTCGCCGAGACGCGGTTTGGCCAGCTCTCGGGAGGGCAGCGCCAGCGCGTGCTCATCGCGCGCGCGTTGGTTTCGACCCCGGAGCTGGTGCTTCTCGACGAACCCTTCAACGGGCTTGATCAAGAAAGCCGCCGAATCCTGATTCAGATCATTGCGGATCTCAAGGAAGCAGGAATCGCCCTGCTCGTCTCCACTCACGACCCCATCTTGGCGCAGCACACCTGCGACTGGGCGGCGTTTGTGCTCGACGGCAAGGTCCACACCATGGGAACCGAGGAAGCAGTGGAAACCTATATGGGGCAAGGTGCGCGACTGTAATGGAGCAGATTCTCTTCGCCCCGTACCTGCGCAATGCCTTCCTCTTCCTGCTGTGCCTATCGATTGTGGGGGCTGTCATTAGCGTCCTCGTTAATCTCCGCCGCATGGAGTTTACGGTGGAAGCCCTCGTGCACTCGGTTTTTCCAGGCATCGTGGTAGGGCTCATCGTGGGCGGCATCCCGGGCATCGTGCCGGGTGCGGCCGCGGTGGCCACGGTGACGGTGCTGGTGCTGGCTTCTCTGGGTTCTGGGCGGCGCCAGTCAGCGCGGAAGCTGGATATAGAAGCCGGAACGGCCGTGGTGCTGACCTTCATGTACGGCATCGGCGTGGTCATCAGTTTGGCCTATGGCGACAAGTCCGGGCAGCTGGAGGCGCTCATGTTTGGCCGGCTTCTCGACGTCACGCAGTCCAGGCTGGCAACCTCCGTCACGCTCTGCGTGATTGCGGCACTGCTCATCCTGACAACCTGGCGCATGCAGATTCTCGTCGCTTTCGATACAGCAGCGGCCCGTGCCATGGGCGTCAACGTGGCGGCTTATGAGCTCATTGCGAATGTCGCGGTTGGCCTAATCGTGGTGGCGGCTAGCTCGGCAGTGGGTGTGTTGCTGGTTATCGGTTTTATTGTCATTCCAGGCCTCTCGGCGCGCTTGATCGCAGGATCCCCGCGCAGCATGTGCTTCTGGGCTGCGGGCTTGTCCACGCTGGCAGTGGTGGTGGGATTTGCCATCATGCTGTCCCAAACCGCGCACCAGATTTCGCCGCAGGCAATCGTCAGCTTGATGCTGGTTGTCACCGTGCCGCTAGCGGGCTTGAAGGGGGTATTTAGCTAATGGGACTGTCTCATCTTGATCCAGAGATCCTGCGGATGCCCCTCCTTGAGGCCATTGCTGTGGGATGTTTATCTGGCTTGGTTGGAACCTTGATGGTCATGGGCAAGCGCGTCTTTTTCGCCGAGAGCCTGTCGCACGGAATCTTCCCCGGCGCGGTGCTCGGCGTAGTGGTGGCCAACCTTCTGAGCTTGGATCTCTCCACGGGTTTGATGGTGGGCGCGGCACTGTTCTGCCTACCTTTGGCCTGGCTTATGCGGTGGTTGAGTACCGTCGAGGGCATTTCTTCGACCGCTGCCGCCGGCGTGACGCTCACCCTGGGATTTTCCCTGGGCATCTTGTTGCTGCGCTGGTTCCAACCGCTACCTATCCACGTGGATAGCTTTCTCGTGGGCTCGCTGACCACTGTCAATGCGCAGGATGTCTGGTTTGTCAGCGCCCTGGTGGTGGTCAGCCTTGGCGTGCTGGTAGCATTTCGCCGGACGTTGGTCTCCTTCTACTTCGACCAGACGTCCTTCCGCGCACAAGGTGGAAATCCCGGCTGCTATGACTTGCTTACCCTCACGCTTATCAGCGTGACCATGGTGGTGGTGATTCCCGCGGTGGGCACTATCTTGTCCCTGGCGCTGCTGGTAGCCCCGGCGGCGGCGTTGCAGCCGTGGATCAAGCGCCCGACCCAGCTCATGCTCGGTGCCGGTATCGCGGGCATTGCGCTGGCATGCGGCGGGCTCTGGCTGGCGGCCGCACTCAGTTTGTCGGCGGGCGGCTGCATCGCGGTGCTGGCGGGTGTGTTCTATTTGCTCAGCATGGGGCTGCGGGCCTTGCTCTAAACGCCCGGCGCGCCGCCTCCCAGGACGAGCGATATGCCCGGGTAACCTGATTATTCGTGACTCATATCCTCGCCCCACTCCCAGTCGATCCCCGCAATCCCGCAGGAATTTTGGATGACCTCGAGAAGGCCATCGCTGGGCAGACCACGCTCTTACCCCTTCCCGCAGCGGACCGCACGCGGACGGAATTGCTGCGCAACCACATGCGCGCGGGCGAATCGATTGCTGAGGACATTGCTTTGGTGGTGTCCACCTCGGGTTCCACGGGCACACCGAAGGGTGCGCAGCTAAGCCCGCTTAACCTGGTGGCGAGTGCGGATGCCACCCATTCTTTCCTGGGTGGCCCCGGCCAATGGCTACTGGCCATGCCCGCCCACCACATCGCGGGCATCCAGGTGCTCGTGCGTTCGTTGGTGGCGGGTGTGGAGCCACTGTGCCTCGACCTGTCCCAAGGCTTTAACATCACCGAGTTCGCCCGCGCAGCAGAAGAACTCGCCCACACCGAGGACCGCATGTACACCGCGCTCACACCGATGCAGCTGCACAAGGCACTCGATTCGCTGGACGGCATCCAAGCACTGCGCCGTTTCAACTCCATCCTGGTAGGTGGAGCAGCGCCACATCCCCAGCTATTGGAATCTGCGCGCAAGCTCGACATCACCGTGGTAACCACCTATGGCTCCTCGGAGACTGCGGGCGGTTGCGTCTACAACGGCACTCCCCTGCCCGGCACCGAGGTGCGCATCGGGGAAGATAACCGCATTTTCCTGGGCGGGCCGACCATTGCGCAGGGCTACCGCAATGTGGAATCGCGCGACTTCGTCGGTGGCTGGTTCGCAACTTCCGACGCCGGGGAGCTCGACGCCCACGGTCAACTCACCGTCACTGGACGTCTGGACAGCATCATCAACTCGGGCGGGTTGAAGTTGCACCCAGAACAACTGGAACAGCTCTTGTTGCAGGTACCGGGCGTCGACAGTGTATGCGTGGTGGGCATCCCTGATCCACGTCTTGGCCAGATGATCGCCGCAGCTTACACCGGCTGGGCCTCGCGCACCGACATCCTCGAAGCGCTCGATGACCTGCCTCGGTGGCAGATTCCGCGCGAGATTATCCGCATTGCTGAGATGCCGCTGACCGGCCCCGGCAAGGTGGACCGTCGTGGTGTCGCAGGGCTCTTTAAGAACTGATTAGACTTCGTTAGCGCGCACCGTCACGTCGGCGGCCGCGACTTCCGCAAGAGAGAACTCCTCGTCCCCTGCGTGCAGGTTGAGCAGGCCCGCAACGCGGGAATCGACTACGACCTCGACGCCCAGGCCGACGCCATGGCTGTCGAGGTAGCGCAACAGCTCGGTGTCTCCGTCGCATACCCGCTCGATGGTGACAGGGGTGTGAAGGGGGACGTCGTCAAGCGTGAGCGTGCCAAGGTCCTCGATGCTGCCCTGCGCGTCGGGGATGGGATCGCCGTGGGGATCGCGCTGAGGATGGCCCAGGTGCTGATCGAGTCGATCGATGAAGCGATCGGAGCATGCATGCTCGAGGAGATCGGCATCCTCGTGAACCTCGTCCCAGGTGTACCCCAGCTCTTTGACCAAGAAGGTCTCGAGGAGACGATGGCGGCGGACCATGCCCATGGACAGTGCCTGGCCCTCTGGGGTCAGCGAAACGCCAGCGTAGCGCTCATGTTCCACCAGCCCTTGGGCAACGAGACGCTTTACGGCTTCCGACGCAGTGGGCACCTTTTGGTTCAATCGCCCCGCCAGCTCCTTGAGCGCGATGGGCGCGCCGCCGGAGTGCTCGGAGAGGTCCCACAGGACTTTGAGGTAGTCCTGGGTACGTTCAGGGAGATCGCTTAAATGCATGACATTCATCGTAGTAAAGGCCTTGCCCCGCGAGCGATTCACATGATAACTTTAAGAAAGTTCAACGCATTGAACTTTTGTCACGGGTGTGGCCCACAGCCGTCCTTTCTTGGGTACGTACGACGCGCTTCCGCCATACCCGTGGCTTTTATATATCCGCCGTGTGCGTCCCTTGTGCACAGCATGCCCGCGGTGGCGTGGCACAATAACTGACATGTCACTTTCTGCCTATCCCGCAACTGCCAAAGACTGGCTCCAAGGCGCACGCCCGCACACGTGGGCTAATGCCTTCGCCCCAGTCATCGCTGGTACTGGTGCCGCAGCGGCTGCCGACGGCGCGCACTTCGGCCGCGCGCTCCTCGCCCTCATCGTGGCGTGGGCACTTATCATCGGCGTGAACTACGCCAATGACTATTCCGATGGCATCCGCGGCACCGACGACGACCGCACCGGTCCGCAGCGCCTCACCGGCGGCGGCCTGGCCCGCCCGCAGCAGGTGAAACTCGCGGCCTTCGCCGCCTTCGCCGTGGCCGGACTCGCCGGCATCGCGCTGTCTTTTGCGGCGCACGCCTGGTGGCTCATCCTCGTCGGCGCGCTATGCATCACCGGCGCGTGGTTTTATACCGGTGGCAAGAACCCGTATGGCTATCGCGGGCTCGGCGAGGTCGCCGTCTTTATCTTCTTCGGGCTCGTCGCTGTGCTCGGCACCGAATTCACCCAGGCCGGCCGCCTGTCGTGGTCGGGCCTCGCGCTGGCCGTGGGCATCGGCGCGATGAGCTCCGGGGTGAACCTAGTCAATAATATCCGCGATATTCCCTCCGACGCCGAAACCGGCAAGATTACGCTCGCCGTACGCCTCGGCAACGAGAAGGCGCGCCTGCTCTTTACGGTGCTACTCCTACTGCCATTCCTGCTGACCATTGGCATTGCCTTCAGCAGCTGGCTCGCACTCGCCGGCTTGGTCTACTTTCCCTTCGCGCTGCGCGCCATTCGCACCGTCAATCGCGGCGCTCAAGGACCAAAGCTTATCCCCGTGCTCGGCCTGACCGGCCGCGCGATGCTCCTGTGGGCGATTATCGAGGCCGCCGCACTCATCCTCGTCTAGTCCTGCGCGGCGCGCCCTTCTAGCTCCGCCTGTACCCAGCGTTTGTGGGCCTTGCGCTGGGCGGAGTACTCGGCCAGCGTTTGGGTGGCCTCGATGCGCCACTTTTTAAAGATGAGCATCGATAGCGGCAGCGCCACGAAGAGCGCCAACAGCGCCGAGACGAGCACCGGGATGGGAAAGCGGATGGCGATGGACAAAAGCTCGATCACCACGGTCAAAGCGATAAAAAGCACTACGCGGGCGAGCCCATACTTCCACAGCGCCGCACGGGAACGGCGTCGCAGTTCTGGGTCCGGCTTGGGTGGCTCAGGGTTATGCGTCATGGGGGTTGATTGTACGCGGTGCAGGTAGAATTCCACGCATGGGCCGAATCATCCTCCTTTTACTCTTTGTCCTCGCCGCCTACTTGGTGTGGAAGGCCTTCGGGCCCTCCACATGGAAAAAGCGCGAGGTGGAACAACCCCGCGCCATCAAGGGACCCGACGATGATGAAGAATTCCTCTGGAACTTGGAAAAGGAGCGCTTCAAGCAACGCCGCGCACAGGAGGCAGAGGAAGAAAAACGCCGCCAGCGCCGCAATCGCGGCACCGACGGCGAGAAGGATTAGGATTCCTTCGGCACGAAGCGCATCTCCAAGCCGAGGGCCTCGGCCACGGCGGTAATCTTTTCCCACCGCACGCCCGCTCCCCCATGCTCAATGGTGTGGAGGGTGGAGCGGGAGATACCGGCGGCGTCGGCAAGCTGCTGCTGCAAAATGCCCAACTCGCGGCGGCGCTCGGCAAATTGCGCGCCCAGGCCTAAAATCACCGCATTATCACCAGCCGGCTTGCCCGGCTTATGGCGCGGGCTCGTATGCTCCGCCATTTAATTCAGCCCCGCATAGGAGTGCAGGCCGGAGACAACCATGTTGATAAAGAAGAGGTTGAAGACCATCAGCGCCATCGCCATGACATTGATCCACGGCGCAGCCTTACGGAACGCCGGCGTTGCACGCGCGTGCAGGTAAGCGGCATAAAGGATCCAGGTAGCGAAGGAGACGGTTTCCTTCGGGTCCCAGCCCCAGAAGCGGCCCCAAGCGGACTCGGCCCAGATGGCACCCAGGATAATGCCCAAGCCCAAGGTTGGCAGGGTGATTACGGCCAGACGGTAGGCCAGCTGGTCAATCTTCGCGGCAGAAGGCAATGGGCGGGCTACAGCACCGAAAAAGCCATGCTCGGCATGCTTCGGCTGTGCCATACGGAATAGGGTCAGCAGCGAGACAATGCCGGAAATAATACCAATGGACGCGCCCAAGGACACCACGGTGACGTGGATGGGCAGCCAGTGCGACTGCAGTGCCGGCACCACTGGGGCAGACTCGGCATAGAGCTTGGTGGAGCCATAAAACATCAGCGCCAATACCGGGGTGAGCAGCCATGGCCACACGGTGCGCCACTCCTTACGCTGCATGGCAATATTGCCCACCAGCAGCACGCCAAAGCTCACCATCAGCACGTACTCGTAAAGATTGCCAAAGGGGAAGCGGCCGGTAGCCAGGCCACGCAGCACAATCGCTGCGGCATGCAGCGCAATGCCCACCCACATCAGCGAGCTGGTCATGCCGCCGAGTTTATCAGCCTTGCGCTCCTTCTCCTTCAGCTCACCTTCCGTGATACCGGAAGAGGACTGGGCCACCTCGCCCGCATAGCTCTGCTTATCGACGCCCCCAGCGCCCGCCCCCACCAAGACCTTCGCGGCCTGGGACTTCACGGCACGGCGGCCCTCAATAATTCCCTGCATGCGGCCGTAGTAGAACAGCGACATAAAGAGCGCGACGCAGTACACCACAAAGGCGGTCTGCACCGCGATATCCGAAAAATTAGACAGATTCTGATCGATCTGCATGAACGCTCCTAGCCAATACACGTGCGGGATAGTGCTGATTACCTTACTCAGCGAAACGGCCTAGTCCAACTTTTGTTGGACTAGGCTGACGTACTAATCATCGGTATAAAGCTCGTCTTCTTCGACCTCATCTGGGTCCGGCAGCTCCAGCAGCGCGCGGTGCAACTCGTGGAATTCCTCGGACCAACCGGCGCGGTCGGTGCGGGCGAGACCGCCCATTTCCACATCGGTGCCGCCGGCCGCGTTCGGCCGCAGGCGGATATAGACGCGGCGGCGCTTAATCACCAGCGAACCCACCAAGGAAATGAGCATTACCAGCGCGGAGACCAGCACCCACTTCTGGAAGGGGTCATAAGAGACCTGGTAATTGGCAAACTCGCTGGCGCCGTTGAAAGTGATCTTGGTGCCATCGTCCAGAGTGACATCCTCACCCTGGTTGAGGTTCACGCGGTCAATCTTTCGCAGCTGGCCGGAGTGCACCAGGTTCGGATCCAACGAGAAGAAAGACTGCGGGGTGCCGGTATCCAAGCCGGCATCACCACGGTAGATATCGATGGCCATGGCCGGATCCTGCAAACCTGGGTAGGAGGACTGCAGCAGCTTGCCGTTCTCACCGGCCCACTCGGCCGTAGGCGCGAACAGACCCTGAATGGCGATCTGATTCTGACGACGCTCATAGAGGTCCGGGTACATGCCGGCCGGCGGGTCAAAGCGCATCGCGCCGGAGGACAAGAAGAAGGTCGTATCATTCGGCTGGAACTGAATAGTCTGGGTGCGCTTTTCCCCATTGGGCCATTCCACGGTGACCGTCGGCGCGTAGCCATGGCCCTGCAAATAAACGCGGTTATGCGCCAGGCGCAGCGGATGGTTGACCTTGAGCTCATAATCCTTCCACTCGGAGTCATCCTTGTAGATGTCATCGCCCTCCGCGTAGGAGACGTTGGAGGTAAACATCTCGGCCTGGCCGTTCGGCAGGTACTCGGCCGCGAAGTCATGGGCGACGAGGCAGAAAGGGTGGAGCCCGGTGCCGTCGAAAAGCGGGCCGGCGCGGAAGGAGTCAAAGTTAGACGTAGAGGTATTGCAGAACTCCGTAGACTGATCCAGGGTCTGGTCGCCGCCCTGCGAGCCAGACTCAGTGACCACGATGACCTGGCCTTCGTAGTTGACCAGCTTGCCGGCGGCAACCGTGACCAAGATGGCTACCAGCGCCACGTGGAAAATGAGGTTGGCTAGCTCGCGGCCGTAGCCGCGCTCCGCGGAAAAGGTATGCACGCCGGCACGGTCCTTCTCCGGGGAATACTCGGCCACGCGCCACCTCTTCAGGCGCTTCTTAATTTCCGCGGATAGTTCCTCGTCGCTCTTTTCCGAGTGCCCCTCGGCCGCCAGCGGCAGCTTGTGGAGGTACTTCGGCGCGCGCGTCGGCGGGGTCTTCCATGCTTTGTAGTGATCCCAGGAGCGCGGCAGGATGCAGCCAACCAGGGAAATAGCGAGAAGGACGAAGATGGCTTGGAACCAGACGGAGGAAAAGACGTCGAAAAGCTGCAGCTTGTCGTAGATCTTCGCCACGTTGCCATTGGACTCAATAAAGTCCTGCACGTTCTGCTCGTTGAGATCGCGCTGCGGCAGCAAAGAACCGGGAATCGCGGCCAGCGCCAGCAAGAAAAGCAGCGCTAGCGCGGTGCGCATACTGGTCAGCCAATGCCAGGCTTTGCGGAAATATTTCACGTCTCTCCTAAATAAGGGTTGCGCCGTAGTTGCCGGTCCACTGGCGGATGAGGCTAATAAATTCGCCCCATAGGCCGGTTACCAGGGCCAGGCCGACGAGGATCATGGCCACGCCGCCGATTATTTGGATGGTATGCGAGTGTTTGCGGGCCCACGAAATCGTGCGCATCGCCCGCGCGGAGCCCAGCGCCACCAGAAGGAACGGTAGGCCCAGGCCCAGGCAATAAAAGATGATGAGCAGCACGCCACGCGCGGCCGTCATGCCCTCGGTGCCGGCCGATACGGAAATGATGGCGGCCAGCGTTGGGCCCAAGCACGGCGTCCAGCCCAGCGCGAATATCCCGCCCAGCAGCGGCGCGCCCAGCCAGGTGGTCCAGCGCTTCGGTGCCATGCGGGTGTCTTTCTGCAGCGCTGGAATCGCGCCTAGGAAGACCACACCCATCAGGATGGTCACGCCGCCGCCGACCCGCATGAGCATTTCTTCGTTGAGCCTTAGCGCGGAAATCGCGCCGAATACCGAGACCGTCGCTAGGAGGAATACCACGGTGAAGCCGAGGATGAACAAGGCCGCGGCCAGCACAACAGCCCATTGCCTGCGCTTGCCGACGCCCACCCCCAGCTCCCCATCGAAGGTAACCTCACCGCCCACCACGCCGGCCAGGTAGGAAATATAGCCGGGAACCAGCGGGATCACACACGGACTGGCGAAGCTCACCAGCCCCGCCACGGCGGCCGCGAGGAGACCCAAAATAAGTGGGCCGGAGGTCACGGCCTCGGCAAAGGAGTTGCCGAAGCTCGCTGCGTTGTCCATTTATTCCTTTTCTAGCTTGTCTACTACATCCATCACGTCTTTAGCGGTGATGGACCGCAAAAAGACCGTAGCCGGGCGGTGCTGTTTATCCAAGACGATGGTGGTGGGCACCACGGAAGTCGGCACGCCGCCTAGGGCCGCAGCCGTCTTAAACGGCGGATCATAGATGGAGGGATACTTCAGCCCATTGTCTTCGAGGAAGTCATTAGACACCTGCGGGTTATAGTCGCGCACATTAATGCCCAGGACGGTGCCAATCTTGCGCTTTTGCAGCTCGGAGTGGACCTCTTGGAGGTCATCGGCCTCGGAACGGCAGGGCGCGCACCACTGGCCCCAGGAGTTAAGCACGACGATTTCGCCGTCATAGTCTTCCAAGGAGATGGTCTTATCCGTATCGCGCACATCCTCGCCGGAGAACGTGCGCAGCGGCTTGCGCTCGGATTCCTCGTAATTGATGACCTTCTCGCCGCCGGGGGTGATGAATTCGAAGTTACCGCCGGTAGCAACCGCATTTTGGGCGTTATCGGAATCCTGCGCGCACCCAGCAAGGGTCACGGCTGCTGCCGCCAGCACCGCGCCAACTGCGCGTTTGCGTCGTAGTGCCATTAAATCTCCTGCGCCGGCGAAGAGTAGAAAATATCGGTGACCTGGTTGTCTTCAAAAAGCAGGGAGGTTACCGAGGCCAAGTCGCATTCGCGGTTCCACGGCGCGTACGGCAAGCGCTGGCCGAGCACGGTGCGCTGCACCATCACGATGGGCAGCTGGTGGCTGACCAAAATCGCCTCGTGGCCGGCGGCGGCGGTACGGGCGCGCTCGATGGAGCCCAGCATGCGCTCGGCAATCTGCTCATAAGGCTCGCCCCACGATGGCTCCAGCGGATTGACCAGCAGCGGCCAACGGCGTGGATTCCACAGTGCGGAGCGCAGACCCTTGGTGCGCAGGCCCTCGAAGCGATTGCCGGATTCAATGAGCGTCTTATCGACTTCCACGTCCAGTCCCGTTACCTCCGCAATCGGCCGCGCTGTCTCTTGGGCGCGCTGCAGTGGCGAGGCTGCCAGGTAGGTCACATCATGGTCGCGAAAGGACTCCGCGGTTCGCGCCGCCATGGAATGCCCGCGCGAGGATAGGTGATAGCCCGAGATGCGCCCGTAGAGGATCTTCTCTGGGTTGTGGACCTCGCCGTGGCGTACGAGGTGAACGATGGTGCGTGTCATGTCTCTCCTTAGTTTGCGGGACGCGCAGCGGCCGCAGCTTGGGCGGCGGGCTTGAGGGCCGCCTCGATGAGTTCAAAGTCGGCGTCGTTAAGTGCATCCGAGACAAACCAGGTCTCGAATGGGCTCGGCGCGACGTAGATGCCGTTATCCAGCAGGGCGTGGAAGAACGGGGTGAAGCGGAAGGTCTCGGCCGCCTGCATATCGGCGAAGTTGCGACCCTCGCCCTCGGCAAAACGGATGGAGAACATCGAAGACGCGCGCTGGATGTGGTGCGCTACGCCCTCGGCCGACAGCGCCTCAGAAATCATGCCGGTCAGGCGGTCCGCATTGGCCTGCAGGCGCTCATAGAGCGCTTCATCGGCCAGCTCCAAAGACTTCAGGCCCGAAGCCATCGCCACCGGGTTACCGGAAAGCGTGCCCGCCTGGTAGACCGGTCCTTCCGGCGCGAGGTAGTCCATGACCTCGGCGCGGCCGCCAAAGGCAGCGGCCGGCAAGCCACCGGAGACGACCTTGCCAAAGGTCACCAGGTCCGCCGCCACGCCGTCGACGCCGTACCAACCCTTATAGGAGGTGCGGAAACCGGTCATGACCTCATCGAGGATGAGGAGGGCGCCGTCTTCATGGGCGACGTCGGCAAGCGCGGCGTTGAAGCCCTCATCTGGTGCCACGGTGCCCATATTGCCGGCCGAGGCCTCCGCGATAATGCAAGCAATCTCGCCCGGGTGCTGCGCGAAGGCCTCGCGCACGGCCTCGATATCGTTATAAGGAACGACGATGGTATCGGCCGCCGTCGCGCCCGTCACGCCCGGGGAATCCGGCAGCGCAAAGGTCGCTACACCGGAACCGGCCGAGGCCAGCAGGGCATCCACGTGGCCGTGGTAGCAGCCTTCAAACTTCAATACCTTGGCGCGGCCGGTATAGCCGCGGGCCAGGCGCACCGCGGACATGGTGGCCTCGGTGCCGGAATTGACCATGCGCACCTTATCGGCCGCGGTGCGCGAAACGATGGCCTCCGCGAGCAAAGCTTCGCCTTCTGTAGGCGAGCCGAAGCTCAAACCGCCCGCAGCCGCCTTCTGCACGGCCTCCACAGTCTCCGGGTGCGCGTTGCCGTGAATCATCGGACCATAGGAACTGACCAGGTCAACATACTCATTGCCATCGGCATCCCACAGGCGCGAACCCGCGCCGCGCTCAATGACGCGGGCCTGGCCACCCACGGAGCCGAACGCGCGCACCGGCGAGTTCACCCCGCCCGGAATCACCTTGGAGGAACGCTCAAACCACTGTTGCGACTGGGAAGTATTAGGCATGTCTGACATTCTAGCGATTCGCGCGCTATACAAAAGTTGGACTGCGCGATTCACAGTCAGCCGCTAAACTTCGGGGCGTTGCACTTTTCAATTCGGGGGGATTTTCAATGCAGCGCACTGTCATTTTCGCCATCCTGGCCGCTTTCTGCCTCGCCGGTTGTGCCCGGCCCGCGCCCGAACGGCCGCTGCCTACCTCGGTAGGTGCCGCCCCGCTTGCCGACGCCCCCCCTCCTGGCAGCCCCCTCCCCACCCTCTCACCC